>NZ_JAAHGT010000293.1 GCF_010672385.1 Okeania sp. SIO2F4 | reverse complement strand
TTCGGCAATTTGTTTATCTTCAACTGCCCTAGCAAATTCAGGAGAAAATGTTAAATCAATCACGCTAGTATCTAACACAATGATTCCATATTTATCCAAGCGAGAACCTAAAGCATTATCAAAGTCCGATTTTAATTCTTCTCTTTTTGTAATAGCTTCTTCAACAGTTCTTCTCGCTGCAGCAATTTTAAAAGATTCTTGAGTTTGTGGTGCAATTACTTTAGCAACCAAATTTTGTAGAGTACCTTGTTCTCTTCTAATTTTCACTACTTGCACTGGATCTAAGCGAAAGTTAATGGCAAAACTAGCAGATAATTGTTGTAAATCTTTTGTGGAACTTTGACCAGGAACTTCAAACTTTTGCACAGTCACATCATATATATCAACTTGGGAAACCAGAGGGGGTTTAAAGTGAATTCCTTCTAGCAAAGCTCCATCTCTAGCTCTACCTAAGATACTCAGAACACCAGCTTGACCGGGGTTAATAATTACAAACGAATTAAAGCCAATTAGCAATATTACAGATAACACAGTTGCTAATATTAATGTTTGTAAACTTTGTTGTTGACTTTTCAATTTATCTACTCCGAAATTTAAGACTACAACCAATTGGTGAATTTTCTGTGTCAATCTTAGTTGCAGTTGAAAATTACCACTCAAATTATATAATATTTTTATAATCTCCCACCCACTATTTTTTTTCCTGTTCAGGAAAGTTCCAGCCACTAGACAAATAATATCTATTTCCTATTAATTAATTTTTATAGCATTTCTACATTAGTGGTGAAACTAGATTATAATTTTAATCTTGCTAAAAATTTTGTTAGTAACCATTCAGCCATCAGCCATTAGTTATTAAATCACTGTCTCGATCGGGAGAATTAGTCTTGAGAGATTGAGCGATAATTAAAAGTATCAATAAAAGCTCATACCTTAGTATTGCTTCTCCTGAATACCAAATTAAAATGACCGTATATTCAAGACGGATAAATTAATGAATTTCATAATTCTGTGCAACCTCAGATAAAATTGATATAAAAAGCTGATAGCTGACCACTAATAGCTAAATGCTTACTTTTTTTTATTACCGAAAAATCAAGGTATAAAGCCTTCTATTTCAAGAGAAAAAAAGTGCTAGGATATTTCCTTATATTCAATTCCGTAACGGTTTTAACCAGAGGTAATACCATGTCCGGATAAGAGCGTGATGAAAACACTTTTTTCCCTATCTCCTATCTCCTATCTCCTGTCTCCTGTCTCCTGTCTCCTGTCTCCTATCTCCTCCCTAATTATTTATAACTGTTCAACCGGACATGATATAATTATCCATTATCCATTATCCATTATCCATTAATGAACTGCTACTATTTCTTATTGCCCGTTTCATAGTAGTATTGAAATCTCTGTTCATAATTTCAAATTTAGGTAGTGGTGTCAAAATTGAAGAATTTGGTTGTCCTGCATTGTAATGGTATTAAAAGAGGGAGTAGGTCGGAGGTAGGGACGTTTAGCTGGCGCACAACGCGCGTTTTTCATGTCGCGTAGCGAAACGCGGAGCGACATGAAACGCATTTTTGTTATGCAACGTCCCTACAGAATAGAGGGAAAGAATTGATGATTTATGCGTATGGGATTGATTTGATTTTTGATTATCACGCCTATGTCTATTTTTTAATTTCTTCCCACACCCCCCACACTCCCCACACTTCCCACACTTCCCCTCCACCGGAGGGGTTAGGGGTGGGTTCTACCATTACTATGCACCACCACCAAGAATTTTTCTGTTCCCTGTTCCCTATTCCAAATATTAGCAATTAAAAACTGCTAATCTCTGAGGCATCAGTCTTGCTAAAATTTGCTTCAGTACCATCGCCGTCCAATCAATATCAGCTTCCGTTGTTTCTCGTCCCAATGTTAAACGAATACCCCTAATAGCCGCATCTTCAGTATATCCCATTGCCAGTAATATCGGACTCGGAGCTATTTTGCCACTATGACAAGCTGAACCTGCACTAATACCAATTCCAGCTAAGTTCAATTGTCGTACTAGAGTTTTACCAGTAACCTTATCATCTATTTCATTTTCAGGAGGCACAATACAAAAACTAACATGATGAGGTAATCTGTATAATCGATCGCCAGTAGAAATTACATAAGGGTTATCAGTCATCTGTGCAAATAAGCGATCGCGTAACCTAATCAACCTTGATGTTTCTGTAGCTATCTCTTCATTAGCTAATTCTGCCGCTACACCAAAACCAGCGATCGCTGCTACTGCTTGAGTACCAGAACGTAATTTCATCTCTTGGCCTCCACCACCCAATAAAGGGACTAACTCCACACCCTTTCGTACATAAAGCGCCCCTGCACCTTGAGGACCATAAATTTTATGGCTAGATAAAGACAACAAATCTACTGGCAGTTTTTGTACATCTACTGGCAAACGTCCAACCACCTGAACTGCATCAGTATGAAACAAAACCCCATGAGAACGACAAATATTACCTAATTCTGTAATAGGTTGGAGAGTACCCACTTCACTTTGGCCATAAATTATGGAAACTAAAACTGTATTCGATTGTAATGCAGCTTGTAGTTGTTGAGGATCTACCCTTCCTTGTCGATCAACAGGTAGTCTTGTCACTTGCCAACCCCAATTTTCTAGCATTTTTACTGGTTCTGAAATGGCAGAATGTTCTACACTAGAGATAATTATATGTTGGGGTTTTCCATAGCAACGTGTTACACCCATTATTGCCATATTATCAGCTTCGGTTCCCCCAGAAGTAAAAATAATTGATTCTGGGACTGTATTAAGAAGATTTGCTACTTTGATTCTTGCCCTTTCCACTAATGTTGCCGACCTTTGGCCCCATGTATGTAAGCTAGATGGATTACCCCATTGTTGGGTAAAAACTTGCTGCATAAGAGCAATCGCTTCTGGCCTTGTTGGTGTTGTAGCACTATAGTCTAGATAAACTTGCATCATTTTTGTCGGTTTGTTTTCTTATACTAATTTTGTCGAAATTATAGTTAAAAATTGGTTTTAAATATCTCCAAAAATTAAATTTTAGTCAGACAATAACTCTAGACCAATTTTTAAATTTTGGTTTATATAAAACTGAATTACTCCGACTTTACCTATTCTGAATGAGTAGGTTTTATTCCATAATTTTATCGTTTTTTATGGAGATTTATTTTAGCTTAATAATCACCAAAATTACTGATTTTTATTTAATTATTTATGTCTACTTGAAAATTTGCAATATATATAGCAATTCCCAAGAAGCGTGAGGTACGCGCATTCCTTGGTTTTAGAGAACACTTAACTGGGAACAGGGAATAGAATACAAATAAAGATATGTGTACCTCATTAGGCTGAGAAACGCTATAACGTTTCCATATAAATTGTGAAACTAGATTTGAATTGTTATCTGCAATAAAAACTCTCTGATTACCTTCTACTCTTCTCTGTTACCTCTGAGGATTGAATTGTTCAATAAATGTAAATGCTATATCTACTTTAAACTTCTCAAATATTCTCTGATACTTCTAAGCAGGTAGACAAAATTAATTACACATTTTGTCAGAATGAATTTATTATACTGTATGCCTCACATCAATAGGACTTACGCATAGACCATATATGTAGAGTTCAAAAACTATAGCGTTATAGTTTTTTGCGCTATATGTAGTACCCATGCGTAAGTTCCGATCAAATTAGGATAGATAAACAATTTTGTAATGGTGCTGAACCTTTGACTTTTCAATTCCAAACAATTACTAATGTAGAACCAGTGACAAAATACTCAAAGTCTTACTAATCAATATTTTTACATTTTGAATTCGCCGTAGTGGCACTAACTACTTAGGTTTACAAACATTATAATCTTCATGGGACATCACCTTCTGTGGTACAACAAAACTCCCATAATCTTGACAAATCATTCTATAGTTTCGGGTAACAGGTATACTCACAATAAAACGATTGTGGCGGAGTCGTTTACCTCCAAATTCCCGATAGCTTTGATGATTATTTAATCCAGAAATAATTCTTCTAGCTTTAACCACTACATAGTCTGGTAAACCTTTTAAGTCGATCAAATCACAATCGAAGGAAGCTTCCCATTCTAACTTTTTTTCTCGCTTTTCCGCTATTTCTTCGTCACATCTTTGCTGTACCATTTGCTCTTGTTCACAGCGATGGCATTTTCTCCCATATCCTTTATGGCCACACGGAAAAGTCCTTTTTCTTTTCGGCATAAAACAGCAAAGTTAGTTGTCACTAGGTTCTCTCAGTTTTGGCTATCATTCTTACTTCTCAATAGCATAGCAAATGGACAATACAGAAAACATCTCTACAGAGAGCAAAATTTAAGTTAACTATAACTTTAAATTATCGGCTATCATGGCACAATCCTAAAAATTCATTACTTGCTCAAATTTCGGTAGAATTAACATTGAGAAATATTTAAGCTACAGCCCACACCGTAGCTTACTATAGAACCCATTTGGGATCTATAAAATTAGGTGGGGAGATGGGGGAATAGGGAGATGGGGAGATGGGGAGATAGGGAAATGGCGCATAATGGGGCCCTGCTTTCTACCTTTTTCCCTATTCTATTTCTCTATCTCCTGACTCCTGTCTCCTGTCTCCTGTCTCCTTTGCCAAAAATCCGCACTTTTGCAAAGATACGCTTAGGGGTTCTATAGATCGTACTTTGTCAGGAAGCCTATTTGACATCCTCCCGACGCTGCTCTGCGAGACAGCGCGGGATTCCCATCTCTCAATCGAACAGACTAAGCTGCTTGAAAGACTCAGGGTGGGTAGACGACTCATTGATGCGTTTCATGTCGCGCAGCGAAACATCCTTTTTAGGGGATGATTTACCGCATCTCCTCGTCTTGTTTTGAGTCTCGGACTGCCCGCCCGCGACTATACCAAAAATCGATAGTTGTACAGGTGTTTCCAATATTTCAGCTTGAATCGCTTCAACCTTGGTTTTTGGTTGAATAGTTTCTAAAATATTTATTGCTGCGTTAATATCTCTATCGTGAAACGTGCCACAATTGAGACAAGTCCATTCACGGACATTTAATTCTTTCTTGCCTCCACGGAAACCACAACAACTGCATTTTTGAGAAGTAGGTTCCCAACGATTAATGATTCTAAACTCACGACCATACTTTTCACATTTTGCCTCTGCTAAAGTTCTAAATTGTCTCCAACCTAAATCACTAATTGCTTTAGCTAATTTGCGATTTTTAACCATGCCGGAAACATTTAAGTCTTCTAATACGATAGTGTCGTAATTTCTGACTAAATCAGTTGATAACTTGTGCAGGAAGTCTGTACGAATATCCTTAATTTTTGCATGGAGTCTAGCTATTTTCAATCTGCGTCTTTCACGACGGTTACTATCTGGTTGAGTTTTGACAAATTTACGTTGAAACTTAGCTAACTTTTTGAGGTTGTTTTTCAGAGGCTTTGGTGCATTAATTTTCTCACCATTACTCAACGTAGCAAATGTGCTAATACCTAAATCAATGCCAATAGAACTTTCAGTTTTAGGTAGATATTCCAAATTAGTTTCTACTACAAAACTAGCAAAATATCTATGAGCTGAATCTCTAATAAGAGTTACAGATATAGGCTGGTTTGGCAATTCTCGCTTACCAAACTATTTTTATCTTACCTACTTTTGGTAGATATATTTTGTCTTGACCAATCTTATAATTAGCACCTACGAATCTTGCTGTTTGTTTTGACCTTCTTGACTTGAATTTAGGTGGTTTAACTTTAATTCCTTTGCGCTTGCCAGTACAACTATTAAAGAAGTTTCTGTAAGCTTGATCTAAGTCTTTGAGAGACTGTTGTAATGGAGTAGAAGCTACATCTTTTAACCAGAGTAATTCTTTCTTGGCTTGTGTTATGAATTGTTTAGTTAAACCAGTATATGAAGGCTTTTTAAAACCATTAACATACAACTGATTACAATGTGCTAAACTTTGATTCCAAACATACCGACAACAACCAAATAGTTGATTTAATTTAGTTATTTGGATATGATTAGGGTAGATGCGATATTTGTATCTAGCTTTCAATTTTATCGACCTGTTACTAATATTAGTTGCTATATTATAGCATGGGTTAGTATTCATCCCGACGCTCCCCTGCGGGAGAGCGCGGGTCTTCTACCAACATTTTGATAAATTTGAGAAGTGCGAGAATGTTCTAACCGCTCTGGTGGGTACTATAATTAAATTGCTCTTGGTTTACTAAATAGCAATTTTTTTTAGATGAAGTAATAGGTTATTGACTTTGCTAATATCAGTACCATTTTCTTCTATTCAACAGTGCTTTGGCTATGTTTTACTATTGGCTTTTAGCCTAACTGCTTGTCTGAATCAACCTCAGCAGTTAGTTCCTCCTGTATCCCCATTGCCACAAGACCCCTTAATTAAATCTTACTTTAATCAATCCCAAGCTTCAAGATATACTGAACCCCTACGTCAGCAAACCCGACTGGGAGACAATCTCGAAGAAATAATTGTTAATACTATTGCTGATGCTACTTCTAGTGTAGATGTGGCGGTTCAAGAGTTACGTTTACCAGCCATCGCTCAAGCTTTGGCCGAACGGTATCAAGCTGGGGTGAAAGTGCGAGTTATTATTGAAAATACCTACAATCGTCCCTGGGGAAGTTTTAGTCCATCTGAGGTCGCTCAAATGTCTGAACGAGAGCGCAATCGCTACAATGAATTTATTCAGATGGCTGACATTAACATGGACGGTGATATTAGTCAAGATGAAATTAATCGTAGAGATGCTCTAATAATTTTAAGTAATGCAGGAGTTCCCTTGATTGATGATACTGCTGATGGTTCTAAGGGTAGTGGTCTGATGCACCACAAATTTCTAGTTGTGGATGGTCAAACTATTATTGTCACGTCGGCTAATTTTACTACCAGTGGTATTCATGGAGATTTTTCAGAACCCCTGAGTCGAGGAAATGCTAATAATCTTTTAAAAATAGAAAGTTCTGAATTAGCTGAACTATTCACAGAAGAATTTAATATATTATGGGGAGATGGTCCTGGAGGTAAACCAGATAGTAAATTTGGTGTAAAAAAACCATTTAGAGATACAAGAGAAGTATTAGTTGGTGAGACAAAAGTTGCAGTAAAATTTTCTCCTATTTCTAATAGTCAATCTTGGCAAAAAAGTGTAAATGGTTTAATAAATCAAACATTAGAAAAAGCACAAAAATCTATTAATTTCTCCCTATTTGTATTTTCATCACAACAGTTAGTTAATACCCTAGAAAATCAATCCCTACAAGGAGTCTTAATTCAAGGTTTAATTGACCCTAGTTTTGCTTATCGTTACTATAGTGAAGGATTAGATATGATGGGAATTGCTCTGGCAAATAAATGTAAATATGAAACTGATAATCGTACTTGGCAAAAACCAATCTCTACAGTAGGCGTACCTAACTTACCTCCTGGCGATCGCCTCCATCACAAATTTGGAATTATTGATAATTCGATTGTAATTACTGGTTCTCAGAATTGGACGAAAGCAGCTAATCAGAATAACGATGAAACTTTATTAGTAATAGAAAATTCCACAGTAGCAGCTCATTTTGACCGTGAATTTCAAAGACTTTATCAAACAGCAACTATGGGTATACCATCCTGGTTGATGAAAAAAATTGAGAAACAGGAAAAAGAATGTGGCGATCGATTAACAGAAACTGAAACTTCGGTAATAGATACTAACAAGAAAATTAATCTAAATACTGCCACTGCTAAAGAATTAGAAACACTGCCTGGTGTCGGACCTAAATTAGCAGAACGAATTATTGAAGCTCGAAAAAATAAACCCTTTACATCTTTAGCAGACCTAGATCGAGTATCTGGAATTGGACCTAAAATGTTAGATAAATTAAGCGATAGGGTGACTTGGTAATTTGTTAGAAAACTATAATTACTTGTAGTCATTTGATGCTCACTCGTGATTCAGGTAGAAATTAGGGAACATTTTTGTGTTATAATTTCCTTCTTTTCAAGGAATAGTAATTACCAGCCTGCTTGACTTTTTCTTAAAATATCACTAATTGTACACCATAACCTAATTAGTTATAGGCAATATTTAATTTGGCTAACAGAAACAATGTTCTAATTCCCTTGTTTCAACATAAACAATATAAATATGGGTGGGTGAACTTTAAAAAGTTACAGACCTTCCGATTGTGGTCTATATTAATGAAAACCGCCAATTGAGATACTGAGCTAGAATTAAAACTATTGGGGAAAGCAAATAAGATCGCCTTAGCTATCCATAACAAATCTGCTCCCTGGTTCATTTTTATTGCTAAATACTTATAAATATAGTGTCCTTGCGTAAATCTTAAAATCATTTAAGGTTGCTATACTTTGTGAAGGTAATATCAATTCCAGGAGCTTTGGATTAACCAAAAATCTTAAAAGGCAATTGCTAATAAACTTATGAAATAAACATTATTAAATTATTGACTCATCATTTTAGTCTAGACACCGTACTAGAAACAATTAATAATTATGGTTGAGGGTCAAACTAAATTGAAACAGTCAGAGGCTTGATTACAATTGAGTCAAAAACAAGGTCAACTGCTAGAAATAATCTGAGATTCCACCATTGCCAAACCAACCTAATTCTCACCAAAATACTTGCTAATATTATTCTTGTAAGGGGTAAACTAAAACCATAAACACTATCCCAAAATGTGGTCTTTTCAATATTCCCAAGCTGATACTATTACCGAAAAATTAGGCGTTGCACAATCAGGAATGATGAACTCTGAAAGTAGATATTTTTAGGTAATTCTTTTCTTCATATATGTACAGTTTAAAACCTATTATCATTCTTTAATGTGCAACCCCAAGATAACAGTTAAAATACTATGTAAGTATACATATTTATTCTTAAGGCAAAGCCATTTAGTGGCAAAAACTTGACTAATCAATAAAATTCCTTGATGGACTCACTGAAGAAATTCTGCGATAAAACTCATGTCGGTTAAACAAAATCAATTCACAATTCAATTTTGGGGCGTAAGAGGCAGTATTGCTTGCCCAGGCACAGAAACAGTCAGATATGGAGGCAACACACCTTGTTTAGAAATGCGAGTTGGTGGACATCGCTTCATCTTTGATGGTGGTACTGGCCTACGAGTCTTGGGTCAATCCCTTCTGTCTCAAATGCCAATAGATGCCCATATGTTTTTCACTCACTCCCACTGGGACCACATTCAAGGTTTTCCCTTTTTTGCACCTGCCTTTGTTAAAAGTAATCGTTTCCGTATATATGGGCCAGTTGCTCCTAATGGAGCTACTATTCAACAAAGACTTAATGACCAAATGCTCAACCCTAATTTTCCCGTACCTCTGCAAATTATGGGGGCAGAACTCAAATTTTTCGATCTAGAAATAGGTCGGTCAATTAAAATTGATGATTTACTTATAGAAAATGCTTTGCTTAATCATCCAGGAGAAGCAGTAGGATATCGTGTCAACTGGCAAGGATATTCTGCAGCTTATGTTTCAGACACAGAACATTTTCCGGATCGTCTTGATGAAAATGTTTTATTTTTGGCTCGTAAAGCAGATGTGTTAATCTACGACGCAACCTATACAGATGAAGAATATTACTCGGAAAAATCTAGTAAAATAGGTTGGGGCCATTCTACTTGGCAGGAAGCTGTAAAAATTGCTAAAGCAGCTCAAGTCAAAAAATTGGTGATTTTTCACCATGACCCCCTGCACAATGATGAATTTTTAGATAAGGTGGGAGAGCAAGTAGCTGAGAAATTTCCTAATAGTTTGATGGCAAGAGAAGGTCTGTCAATTCAATTAATTCCTCCTAGTAATGGTCAAGAAAAGAATTCAGAAGTAAATACTGTAAAAGAAGTTAAAATTTCTGCTTAATTTTAATTTTGTTAGTTTACTAACAAAAAACTTAGAAAAAACAGATTAAATCTGGTAAAAGATGATTAAATAAATAAATAAAAATATAAGGTGTGTGGATAACTTCTTCTTTAGCTACGGCTCTAACTCCAACTACAGTTGCCTTGGGAAACTTTGATGGTTTACATCGAGGACATAGGCAAGTAATTGAACCAATTTTAAATTTAAAGGGTAGATCGAAGTTACTTTCTGTGTGTCCATCAGAATTGGCAAAAACTACAGAAGTAGATGAAGGCACAAAGCTGAAATTGTGGCATCAAA
>NZ_JAAHGT010000292.1 GCF_010672385.1 Okeania sp. SIO2F4 | reverse complement strand
GTGATTTCAAAAATATCATACCACTGCCCCTTCGGGGGTAAATTAATTTAAGAAGCTTAATAAAATGCGCTAGAAGAGAAAAAAGCCCCGAGCGCATTATTATAAACTTTAGTATAAAATATTTATTCCAAAAAAGTATTAAATAGACTCATTAACATTTTCATCTTCATCATTGTCATGTTCATCGTCATAATCTTCATCCTCGTCAAATAGCTGTTGAAGATAAATATTATTAGGTGGAGAAGATGAGTAATAACTTTTCACCCAACTAAATAGTGATTGCAACAGATAAACCCTAGAGCGCACATTCAGTACCGCTGCGCTGTAACATGACTACAAACACGAGCTTAAATCAATGTATAAACAAATAAACTGGGAAAAAATAGTCGCTCGGTTTGTACCGCTGCGCTGCCATGTTACTACTGAATGTGCTTAGAACAAAGTTGGATGATTGATAACTATAATTCAAAAATCACAACGTTAACTTCTGAAGATTGAGAATATTTAACAGTAACATAATGAGAAAATTTGTTAAATCGTACATCAAGAACCAAATATTCAGGCTGAAAATATTCACGATACATTTGAAACAACTTTCTACGAGCAAAAAAAAGGTCGAAAAGCATAATTAATTCCATAGATTTTTAATATAATTATAGTATATAAAAAACTAAAAGTCAACATCAAATTCAAAGTTTTTTTGTTGCTTAAATTGATTAATAACGAAAAACCACCCAAATAAAATGACAACGCTATTATACCAAAAAAGCTGTACAAATACGAATGATAATAATATTTTTGTAGGAACAATTTCATAGTATGAAAATATCAAGAATGACCACCACAAAGGCAAAGCCCAACTACCAGAAATAACTCGAAAATCAACGAAAGCATTGTGAAATTTAACAGTATTAATATGACTAATTGCACCATCAATGCCAACTGCTTGAGAAGGTAAGTTTTTCCATTGAACTAATCTATCAGTAGTAATTGCATTCCAAAATCCATGATTGCCAAAATCAATAATATAGTGATAGCGATGATAAGATTCGACTGATATCACAGATATCACCAAAAAGAATATTAGTGTTCGCAAAAAAGGTGAGCGTAGTGAAGAAATGATTGCAAATGCTATCACTGCAACAGCAGAACGAGAATGACAAGTGATTGCGGAAAAAAGAAGTAAAAGTGATTGCAAAGGTGAAAAGATGAATGCAGAAGGAGCGAGGAAAGCATTGGCTAGTTCTTGTCTGTGTTCACCACCATAACCAAACAGTAAGATAATAGCAAGTGATAGCACACCAAACCTGAAACCGACAGCAGGAAGTGATAGTGGTAAAAGTGATATCAAAATAAAATCGATGAGACCACCACCGATTGTGGGATGACCTAAAAAGGAAAAGAGAAAATTGTCTGATTGCAAGTTGGAATAAAAAAGGGCTGAAATTAATACAGCCCAGACAAAGTATCCATGAAATGAAATTTTAGATTTAAGGATAATGATTGCAAGTATCATTGTGCGCAAAGGTGCAATCATTGGTGATATGACAAAGAGAAATATTAGTATATTCATTGATTACAGTTGAGTTTTAAAGTTCCAGTCTGAAAAGGTAAGGCATTAATTTTAAGTTTGACATTAGAACAAGTAGAATTATCAGAGTTATCAGAATTATCGTTATCAGAATTATCAAAGTTATCAATACCACAGTAAGAATTATCAACTATAGTGTGTTGAGCAGGAAGATAATAATAATCAGTAGAACATGATAAAGTTTCTTGATGAGCAAAATTAAGAGTACCAATATAAAAACAACCATCATGCTGATAACGTGTGCCAGTTTTTCCAACAACAGTATAAGTACGGTAATAAGTACCTTCAGGGCAGTAATTATAATTAAAATTGCGAGAAATTCTAAGATAATAATCAGTACGAAGACAATAACCAAATGTATTAACAGAATAACGAGTTTTATAAAGAAAAGAACGGTCAGGAATATTATCACAGGATTGTCCTCTAGGAGGAATATCATCATTAGGAAAAGCTGGTAAAATTTTAATTAAAAATGTAGGAAAGAGAGACAAAATAAAAAATTTTAATAGTTTCATTTGTTTAAAATTAATTAAGAACAAGCAAAAATATCAGTGATATCAGAATCGATTTTATTCCTAATAAAAGGAAGAGGGAGAGAGGATATAGGGAAACATTCAGCTGACAATTCTTTAATTTGTCTATCATAATCTTCATTATAAATATCCTGGAATTGTTGATTGGAATAGTAATTAATTTTCCTAGGATTATATCCAGAAAGATTTGGGAAATTAGAAATTATAGGTTTATCGCCAATCTTTTTAGAAAAAGATTTATATACTCTAAATAAAAGTAAATCAGAATCATTAAAAGGAATGAATTTCCTAAAAAATGCACCACGGAATCGATGCATATTCAAATTTAATCCAGAAATACGAGGAGCTTTATTATCTAAATATTCATAAGATTTATTAATATACACATAGTATATTTTCATTAGGATTTTACCAGCACCTTGAAGCTCAAGAGAAGGTTTTAATAATGAAGAGCATTCTATTACATAATTAGATTGATTTCTTAAAACTTTGTCAACATGAGAATAGTGTTGAGAAATCCACCAAAGTCTAACATTGAAATGGCGAAGCATTGCTAAATCTGCTTGCCATTTATCAGATATTTTTTGCCAGTTTCTACTACTACAAAATATACCAGCCTCGTCAAGTACAAATATTCTTTGATTACCGAGGATGAAAGAGGTTAAATCAGTTTCACCTTTATCATTAACAAGTGAGCGAACATGGATATTTCCTAATCTTAAATGCCTAATTACATTATGATAACCCATATAGTAGCAGTAATGATAGAGAGCAGTAGCATCTATATCAAAATTAAAGGTGATTGCGTAGTTGAAATAATTTGCTTGCTCAAGGACTAAATGTAGAGCTATCAATGATTTTCCACTACCACGAGGAGGAGACTGGTGAGCAGAAACAACGCCAAATATTTCACCTGTGAGCAAAAAGGGATTACGCATCAGAATCGACCAGGAAGAGATTTGAAAACTTTCCAGGCTGCAACTAGAAGAAGAACATTTCTGATATTATTAATAGTTTGAATAATGATTCCCTTACCCAAAAAGGGGATATCAGATATCATCTGATTAGCCAAAGTGGAAAGCCAGAGAGAGTAAGGAGTTGATGGCAACCAACGAGTAAGTTTTACCTGTAGTGAACAAACCCAAATCCCGTAACTATCAGCATCACCGTAACCTTCAGGATAATCATTTGGATCATTATCAGGAAGCCAAGAACCGCCACCACTAGCAATAGCTTTATTAGCTAGGAAAAATTTAATCAGGATGATTGCAAATATAAATATAAATTTCTTAGAGATGAAATACCGCATATACCATCATTGATAGTAAAAAGGCCGGACTGACAATGTCAGTATAAAGATCCAAAACCCAGCAAAGTTCGTGAGAGTAGCCAAAAAATTCTATATTAGGACATTGAGATGATGAAGATGAATATGAACCATTATAGAGAAAATCCATAGGAAAGAATGCCCAAAAGATATCCTCAGTGCAATATTGAATCTCATATTCATCATCTTCATGGAATCGAGGTCCGGTATTAATTTCAAGTTCTAAAGTTGCACCATCACCACCATCACCACCAAAATCACCAGCATCACCTCCACTAGCAAAAGCAGGATTGAAAAAGATAAGGGAAAGTAAAAACGCAATAATAAAAATTTTTAAAAACTCTTTCATAGTAGGTGTCTAGTAGGGTGTCTAGTAGTTAGTAGACAGACTACTAGACAGTAAAGTATTACACGTTTTGAAGAATAATACGACGGAAAATCTGGAAGGCAGCAGAAATTCCGCCAGAACCAACTAAGATGGTAGTGAAGCCAGCAACAACTCCCTCAAGACTAGCAGCAACAGCAGTAATTTTAGCAATTTCAGCGTCAACAGAAAGTTGAGCTTTAGCAGGTAGGGTAAAAGTCAGAGGAATAGAAGCAGAAAGCAATACAACAGGAAGAGCTTTTTTAATTTTACTGAGCATGATATTATGAACAATTAGGTTAAGTTTGTAATTGAATAAATCAATTACAGATGCTAAAAGCATCTATTAGCATTTATATAAAAATGCTAATAGTGCTATTACTTTGAGGAGAAAAGGCGAACTACTAAGAAAATAGCGCCAAGATATGAAAGATACTTGGCAGAAGCTTCTAATCCCCACTCCACAGCTTCCTGAAAATAAGCAACTATTGCTTGAGAGTCAAAAGCAGTAAAAGCAAAAATGAAATGAGTCACCGCAAACACTCCTTAGTAAATTTAGAATGAATTACAGGAATAAGTTCCTGTCTAATTGTAGTAATGACGATATCTGAAGTAATAATGAACATAACGGGATTAAGTAAAAGGAGAAAGGTAAAAAAAGCATTTTGAGTAAGAGAAAGTAAAAATTCTTTATAAGTCAAGGTTTTTAGACGAGTTTTTATTTGAAAATCCATTTGAACAAAACTCCAAAGGCAGATATAGTCAAAAAAACAATAACATCACCTGAATGTGATTGCAGAGGAAAGTAAACAAAATCGTCAACGGTTCCAGCATAAGGGATTGAAGACTTAGAAGCTCCAGCAGTATCAATCAAAATACAGTCGAGTTGCTGAGATGCTGAAACGTCACCAATTTCAGAAGAAAGGTCAGGGAATTGGTAGTTGGTGTCACAAGGACAGCCAGGATAAAAAGTGGTAGAGCAAGTCATCTTTTAATTAAAAGGTGTAGTGCAAAAATTGCAGCGAGAGCAGCAAACCACTTCTTAATTTCTGGAGAAATCCTATCAATAACCTCAACTGAGATAAATTGCTCAGGAGTATAAGGCATATCAAAAGTTAAATCAAAGGATAATGCTTTATTTGCTGGCAGGACGATTAACAAACTTATTAGCAAGCTTTTTACTAGAAGGTTTTTCATCTTTTTTCAAAAATACTTTCTCAATTAGGATTAGTAAAGCACTAAATCCTATAATAGAAAAACAAACTGTGAAATACATATTTTCTCCTAATTAGTAATTGCTGAGTGCAAGCAAAATGAATATTTTATAGGCGATGCCAAAGATAAAAAGAACGGTAACAATGGGGAAAAAAGCTTCTATCATGGCATCACCAATCTGAATAACTTCAGTAAGGGTAAAAGTTAAAGTTGCAAAAGTAAAAGTTATTATAACCTCCTTGTAGGAATCATGTGGTAAAAGGTGGAAAGGACAAAAACATAGAGAAGAAAGGAAGATAACCTAACTAAAAATGAAACAAGTTCAGCAGAATATTCAGAAGAATTAGTAGGAAAAGGTGATGAATCAGGATTATAAATTAAAGCCAAACAAGATTCAGAATCAGTAACAAAACTAAAAGGGTCAGAACCAGAAAAAGAACAAATAGAAGTAGAACCACGAAAATGAAACAAAGAATTATCAGAATATCTAATATGAAAACTAGATACAGAAGAAAAATCAGGAACAGTAAAACTAGCGTTAGCGGATTCTGATAAGCTTGATATCAGTATCAGGAACGTCATTAAAAAAATTATCAAGATGTTGACAATGTTCTTGAAGGAGAGATTCATCAATTTTTTCACGAACATCACGACCCAAATCTTTGACAAATTGACTGTTGTGAGATACTTTGAAGTAATTCATTAAGCGGTCTAAAAGTATTGCAGATGCTACAATTGAGCGCTTTGTAGGATAAGAAAGTTGTGAAATTTTAGTCATTATTTAGCCCCCGCAGATGATGAAACTTTCTCTTTAGTCAAAGCATTGCCACTTTTGATAAAATCATGGAAAGAGGTTTGCAACCACTTAATAGAAGAGCTGCCAGTACCAGGAGCAGCTTGAGGAGAGAAAGAATAATTAAGCTCACCATAGTCACCCATCTGAATATCATCAAGAACACGATATTTATCGCAAGCAAGATACTCAACAGGAACCTTAAACCTCAAATGACCATCATAGCTAGCACGCTTGGGAGCAGGCATTTTTTTAATAGCAACATCAGGAGGAATTGATATTTCAGAAGAAGGAATAAATTCTGAACCCATAAAGTAAATCATGGTATAAGTATTATCTTTGTCGTTTTCTTTTCTCAAAAACAAAAAAGTACCAGAACTTTCAATTTCAGTGATTTGTCCTTGTTTTGCACTCATAATTATTGATTATTGATTATTGATTGTTGATGGTTTATGAAAAAATGCAGTATTGTTTGGCAGATTGATTAAAATCAAATCTGATTAAATTATTGCTGATTCCATAAGCATGATTATCATTAATATCAGCTTCATGAATCATATCAGGGTCATGCTCAAGAAATTGAAAATATTTCCTGAGTATGCCACCAGTAGAGTAAATTTTAGTTCCCGAAACTTGTAGACCGAATTCAGAAAGCCATCTATAATCTTTCTTGAAATCAGATGGTTTCAATTCGTACTTAAGAACTTCAAGCAATCCCTTTTCATCGTCTGATGATACAGCTTGGATATTAATGAGAGGTTTATAATCTGACCTCAAGGATTGCTGCCATAAAGAACGCCATTCCTCAAATCTAAGATAAAATTCATCAAAGTATTCTGGAGAAACTGCCAAAAGATAATGATAATGGGGATGACAGTATCTTTTTGATGAGTAGGTGCATTCAAATTTCCTAATCCTTCCCTGAAAAGTATCACCAAGGCGATATGAAAGAAGGCGGAAAAACCGCTTAATGGAAGGGCGCAAAAGACGAACAATAACATTTTTGAGATTGACAACGGGAACATTTTTAATTGTCAATGTCAGAAATAAATACCTAAGATGAGGATGTTCAGAGGTAAGCAAAGGCCAGATTTGCAAACATTTCGCTTTCCACATTGCAGATTTACGAGCTGAACAGATAGGGCAAAGGCGAACTTTACAAAAGGCAGATTCTCTCAATTTGAAGCCACTATTATTATCGCGGAACCAGAGTGAAGGGGAGCATCTATAAATGCGGTCACTCCAGTTTTTAAGTCTAGGATGAGAAAATTGTTGGTATCCAAGTTGAAGTAATTCTGCTACTTTCAGTGAATCTGATTTCAAGGAAGAAAACCTGATATCAGAATATTTATCAGAAAATTCTGAAAGAAAGGGAGAGTATCCCAAAAAGCTACTACCAGGAAAATCTGGGTTAAACGATATCTTCATCAGATTCAGATTCAGTAGCAGATGCAAGCTTCAAACGTGAAGAAACAGGAGGAGGTGAAGGAGGAAGTGACAACAAATCGTCAACTTCAAAAAAGTTGACATCAATAGTATCGATATCAGAATAGAAGTCAGAGGAATTCAAATCATCAATATACATCTGATGATATAAAATCTTTGTAGCCTGAATATCCCTATCCTTTAAGCTTTTAGCAGCTTTGAGAACGTGAGCAGGAGGCTGTCGCTTATCCATATTCAATTGATTTAATTCAATAAATCAATGATTACAAATAAATTTGGAAAAGGCAAGAGTTTTGGAAAAAATGACCTGATATCAGGTCATAGTAATATTACTAATGGTGATATTAAGTAAATAAAATTACGTAGAAGAAAGGTAAAAAGAATTAACAAAAACAGCAGCTAATTCACAACGATTACTAAAATTGTACTTCTTAATAATTCGCTTAATCAGTGTAGGAACATATGAATTTGAAAGATGAAGATAAGAAGAAATTTGAGAATCAGTAAAGCCAGAAGCAATAAGTAAAACTACAGAAGCTTCCTTTTCTGTAAAATTTACAGTTTTAAGTTGCAGATTATTTGATAGCATGATTAAACCTCTAAGTGCATTTTAGGGGTATGGGGGCTTGTCCCCCAAATATTAAGTTTTTATTAAAGCACCCTTAAAGCCATAATACAAGGGAAAAATATTGAATTTGCTCAAAAAACAAGCTCAAAGCATTGATATATATAGATTGTGCATAAAACATCTTATTATCAAGTAAAGTAGTGAGCGCCGGGGGCGGGGGTGCAGCGGCTCCCCCATCCCCATCGACGCTCTACTCACTAATACTAGAATCCATTAGGGGAGAGGTTTTGAGATAGCAGTAGTGTCAATAATCCTTATTTTGCGAGCAGAATCAGCAATAGGAATTTTAATAGTCTCAAAAAAGCCACTTGAACCCCTTGGAACAAGGAGTAAATCAGAAGAGGTATTATTGCGCATTAAGACACAATAGCCAAAACAATCAAGCCACAAAGGATTAGTTGAAAGCAAGTGAAAGTGATAGCTGATTTTTGAGTCAAAGTAAAAAACTCGATATTTTTCAACAGGGGTACCATCAGCGTAACAAGGCCAATTAGTAGGGGTGCAATCAGAATTACTTTTAGTAGGACGATTACTGGGTGAGCGTTCGGGATTACTTTTGGTAGGAGGATTAGTGGGTGAGCAATCGTCACTACCGATGGTATCAAAAATAATTGGCCAACCATCATCATCGAGAGGGACATTTTCTGGCCATGAAGTTTTTTGAAATCGCGCGGAAAATGGTAATTGTTTTTCTTTTTCAGATAAAAGTTTCTCAGGGGGTGGAAAAGTATCTGAGTTGATTAAATTTGTTTTTTCTTTTTCTTTTTCTGTTTGTAAGTTTTCTAGATTTTGATTTTGTAATTCTGATTTTGATTCTTGATTTAAGTTTTGCTCAGGCTCTGGCAGATTAATTTTATTTATTTCTAATTCATTTTCATTTTCTAATTTTATTTTTTTCTTGCATATATCAAAACTATCATTAGAGGGGGGGGGGGTAGGTAACGGTTGCTGAGACTGGGATTGAGCATTTTGAGGATTTTGGGCTGGTGATGAGAAATCAGGCTGAGATGTAGATGTAGAAACCGTTACCCACTGATTGAGCATGAATTCCCACAAATGTCGATATTTATATAAACTCCTATTTGAAAATCCTTTTTCAAATAAAGTAATGGACTTATCATTAATTGCTCGGAACAGACTATTTGTAGAGTCAAAGAAACAGCCTGAAAGATGATGAAGTGTTTCTGTAAGTCGAGATAAAACTGACTCTTGCTGTTGTAAATTATTCCAATTTATTTGTTTCGTAGCATCATCAAAAGTTAATTTTTCATCTCTAGTCCTATCATTTCCATATTGCCAATGATAGCCCTGTTTTTGCATCCAAATTAGCCAATCTGTACAGCGTTTTCTAATATCATGTTGATGTCTACAAAACTGTTGATAGCCAGGCATTTTTCGGGCAGTATCGACCATCCAGCAGAGTTTTCTGTCAAAATTCCAGTCAGTAAATACAATTACTTTTTGAGCAAGTTTATATAATATTCCATTTGTCTGATGAAAAGCTGTCCAACCCTTTTGTATGACCTTTTGTATATCGCTTTTCCACTTAGTAAGTACAGTAGATATTTTGGCAGGAGCACTTTTATAATGTTTCTTTGTAGTAGATAATTTTTCTTTTATTAAGTCTAAGTCTTGGTTTTCAGCACACCACTGCCAAGCATCTATAAAGTCTTGGAGATTATCTGAATAAGGAGAGTAATCTTCATCTAATAAAAAGCTACCTTTTTGAAGTGGTAATCGATGGCCGTTATACTGAGAAAATTGCTTAGGATTATCAGTAACTACATAGGTTTTAGGATTAGGAAATATTTCTAAATGACTTTTTTTAAGTGGAAATCCAGCACCTCTTAAGGTATTAGCTAAAAGGCAAGCTAATTTAAAGGTGGGGAGATTTTCTGTAAAGGTGAAATAGATATGAATGCCACCTGAGTAAGAAGATTGGATAGGAATGTATCGGGTAAATCCTATATTTTCTAGGCAGGCTAGGAGTTCGGAGAGGCGATCGGAAGTGGAAGGGTGATAAGGGGAGTCCTTATCTATATCAAGAAGGCAGTATTTGGTGGATTTGCCGAATCTTACGCCGACAAACTCATCTTCGGATTCCCAAAGGGAAGTTAGTAGGGAATCGGTTAGGTAATACGAGCAGGTTGTCCACTTATCAGATTTTCTGATAAATGAGTGTCGGTGCGGGAATAGTTGTGGTAAAGTTGGAGTATAATTCAAGTGGAAATGATGTTTTGATTTGTAGTGATTTCAAAAATATCATACCACTGCCCCTTCGGGGGTAAATTAATTTAAGAAGCTTAATAAAATGCGCTAGAAGAGAAAAAAGCCCCGAGCGCATTATTATAAACTTTAGTATAAAATATTTATT
>NZ_JAAHGT010000291.1 GCF_010672385.1 Okeania sp. SIO2F4 | reverse complement strand
CCTGATTTCCGTTAATACTAATTATAGCTATAACCCATTTTATGCTTTGGGTGTAGTTACAGCTTTTGACCGTTTTATGCAGGGATATTCTCCAGAGCAGGACAAAATTTCGATTTTTAATGCTTTTATTCAAGCACAAGAGGAAGATCCCAACAAATACCGTACTGATGCTAAAGAATTAGAAGATATAGCTCGGCAAATGTCAGTATCGGATATGCTTTCGTGGATTTGTTTATCAAACAATATTGATAATACTCAACATTTGCAAGATTATTTAAGAGGTATTTCTGAGAACTCAAAATTCAGGTATAGTCGTTTATTTGCTATAGGTTTATTTACTTTACTAGAAATAGTAGATACAGAGTTAATCAAGGAACAAGAGAAGCGCACAGAAGCACTGAAGAAAGTTTGCCAAGCTTTAAACTTACTAGAAGAAAAGTTATTAAAAGATATAGATTTGTATCTTAGTAACTTGGAGAGAATAACTCAAGCTCGTAGCGCTATGGAAGATACTCTTGAAGCAGCGAAGAAAAAACGAGAACAACGTAGGTTAGAAAAAGATAAAATTTCTACAACTGCCAATAATACTTCAGAAGATAGTGAATAAATGTTATTAAGCTTTAGTAACTTAATTCTATATTGTCATAAAACATTAGATTTTGAATTATTAATTGAGACAACTTTTCCTCAGAATAGATAGAGGAAAATATTAGAATATGATAGATAGAATAGCAAACTTTAATGAATATACAATTGTGAAAATTTTTATATCCTAAAGACTGATTTTATAGGTATAAAAAGTAAGTCAGACTATAGGAGTAGAGGATGTCAATTAAACATCTCTACTCCTATTTTTTGTTGAAAATTATCAATCGTTTACTTCTCAGAACTAATTTGATTTTTTTATCTAGATGAGGCAAGATGGATTAATTCTGAAATAAATTATGCTATTGTTCATAATCTGTAGCTATCGATTTTAGCAAGTTGCTCAGTTGTGCGCCAACATCGGGTGAACTCCCAAAAGCTGTAGGGTTAATTGGTTGTCGATTAATATTTTGATCTATAGCTTCATTTACCTGTTTAGAAATTAAATCTTGAAGCTCTTGCTTAGCTTTAGACCTTTGAAACTGAGCACCCTCCTCAGTAGTAGCATATAAAGGAGGAAGTCTATTCAGAGCATAAGCTGCAATATCTCCCACATCAAGAGTTTGATCGCTCGTCGCCTCAATTTCTGCCACCCGTGCGATCGCCTCAGATAATACCAACTCTTCCATCACATTAATAAATTGTTTCCGAGGTAAAACAACTACTTCTCCTGTTAATAAAGCTCCCATTAAACGGTCAAGAGCCATATATTCCTCAATCGATAATTCAGAAGCCGTATTACAGATTCGTCCTACCTCTGCTTCCATAGAAGGTGTTAAATAACCATCTTGTAAAGCTTGTTCAACAATTTTTTCTATACTCATAAGTTTTGTGTAAATTTATTGATAATAATTTTCCAATAAAATCTCTAGATTAATAATTAGAATAAGATGATAAGTTCATCAAAGTCAATACAAATAACTCCTTAATTATTCTTGGAATAATTAAACAAATTACAGATATTTTTATAAACAAAAATTCTGTATCAAAAATTTTTTCATAGCTTGGCTTTAATAAATAGAGAAAATCTATTCAATACCATTGAATCGCCAAGGAACCGGATCCACAGCTTGACCATGTACATATAATCCCCAGTGAAGATGAGGACCTGTAGATGCTCCTGTAGATCCTACAGCACCAATTTGCTCGCCAGCTTTCACCATATCACCCTCCCTGACATTAATACGACTCAAATGGATAAAAATACTGGTTACTCCTTGACCATGGTCAAGACCAACAGTATTACCATGAATTTCAAAACCTTGAGATTCTAATCCAACTAGAGCAATACGACCAGCAGCAGGAGCTACGACAGGGGAGCCATTGTAATCTGCATAATCCACTCCACGATGATAATAGTTCTCAGCAAACTTCCCATTATAATATCTCCGCACTCCATAGACGGTACTAACTGGACCATTGTTAGGGCGCAGAAACGGACCATTCCAAAATTTCTCTGGGGTGACAAGTTGTTTAAATTCTCCTACTCTGTCAAATTCTAAGTCTGTTCCTTTTAGAGATTCTTTATCAGGAGGTAGCCAAATAGATTGAGTGGGAAAAGAGGGACTTTGCAAATTCACGCTTAGATTCTGTATACCTGCTTCAGTAGTAACTTGAAGTTGTCGGAGACCAGATTTATCTAAGGGAGTGGTAGGCAACAGAGCACGAAACCTATTTTGTCCAATAGAAAATGAGGGGTAAGTTTTTCCATCCATATTAACGGTGGGAGTGGATAGCTTTCTGTTGGGTTGCTGAATCACAACAGATATAGTATCTCCGAGTTGTGGGTTAGTGGGAGTTACTTGTACAGTTTGACTGAGACCAGGTATGACAACGACTAAAACTGCTGTAACAGTAGCCAAGATTAAACTATGGATAAACTGCTTAAATTTAACTGATAAAAACATTAATTATTTATATTTGAGATTCTTCAGATCAATTAAATAAAAATTGAATTTTTTTATCCATATATTATACATCTCCGATAATTCATCGGAAACTACTATAAAGAGGTTGTTAAATCTTAATTTCAGGAGAGTTATATTATCTAAGTTGGAATATTTTAGTCTCGATCGAGGAAACTATTGCTCACAGTTTGACAATTTTTCAATCATCAACTAATAAGGCATAACAAATTAACAGAAAATATCAAATAATTATCATTCTTGAACTAGAAAAAATTACCCATAATAAACTGTTAATCAAACTAATATTAAGACAGCCATAATGCTTCATCTAGGTGGGTTATGGCGGATAACTTCCATTTAGGGTGAGCAACGATCAATAATTCGGGCATCATACCAATTCACTTTAAATTTGAATAATATGTCTCTCAACTAATCTCATAAATCAAGGGGTTAAAGTTACTAAATGATTCGAGGTTTTATTAATCTTTATTATTGTGATTTAGCCTTGAATTATCAGCAAATTTAATTATACCATTCAACCTATGGTCGAGAGTTATTAAATTTGGTCAAATATTTAGTATATCGTTAGTACAAATCAACGAATATATTTGACATTATTTGACTAGAGCAATCCTAAATAGGTCGTAAAAATTCAAAAACTAGAAATAAACTTTGAAACTCTTACCAATTGACCATTACCTCCATACCTCCATACCAAAAAGTGGCAAGATTTTTGACACAAATAAAATAGGATTGGTATATATACAACTATATTTATGTATAACTTTTACTATACCAAATCCGGTTATCATGCATCACGTTTTTTAAATTCCTCTCTAATCATACCCCCATCTCCCCAAAAGGATACTTTATAAATTAGTACGTTGGTAGAAGGTGAAAAGCTGTTTTGGTCAACTTTTGCTTTTTGCCTAACCCGTAGCAGTATAATTGCTCACTAGCTGAGATTACTCAAATCCCTGAATCGACTAGGTATAATTATAACGAAGATGTATCCCCTACTTAATTAAAAAATTTAATGCTGAGAAGTGAGAAGTGAGAAGTGAGAAGTGAAATTACCACTACACTAATAGCTGAATTCTTACCTTGGAGTTAATATATCTCTACAAGATAGTCATTTTTAGAAAAATCCGTGCAAGAAGACTTTAGGTTAATTATAGACTTAGTATTAGTTTTAACAGCAGCAGCAGCAGGAGGAATATTCGCATCACTCGTGCGACAACCAGCTTTATTAGGTTATCTACTAGGTGGGATTATTGTTGGACCAGCAGGATTTGGTTTAATTAAAGAACTTATTCAAGTAGAAACTTTAGCTCAATTAGGGGTAGCTTTTTTACTATTTGCTCTAGGAGTAGAGTTTTCCCTGGCAGAATTGAAAAAAGTCCAAACAATTAGCCTCGGTGGTGGTGGACTACAAATTATCTTTACCATTTTAGTCACAACATTAGTCTCTGTGGGTATAGGGTTGGTATCCTATCCAGTCCAAGGAATATTTTTAGGAGCAATACTCTCTTTATCCTCAACAGCAGTGGTACTGAAATGTTTGATGGAGCGGAATGAGACATCTACATCCCACGGCCAAGTTATGTTGGGAATTTTAGTAGTCCAAGACTTAGCTTTGGGACTAATGTTAGCTGTTTTACCTGCTTTAAACCAACCACCAGAAATTATTGGTATGGCAGTAGGGCGATCGCTTCTGGAAATAGGTCTATTTGCTCTAGGTGCTATAGCAGCAGGAATTTGGGTAATTCCACCCTTACTCAGATTTTTGGCAAAAACTGAAAGTCGGGAATTATTTTTACTGGGAGTTGTGGCACTTTGTTTAGGAATAGCTCTGTTGACTGAATACTTGGGTTTTTCTATCGAAATGGGAGCTTTCGTAGCGGGTTTAATGATATCTGAAGTAGAATATGCTGACCAAACTCTAACTTATGTTGAACCTATTCGAGATATATTTGCAGCTCTATTCTTTGTAGCGGTTGGGATGTTAATAGATCCATTTTTCCTGTGGAGTCATCTAGAAATAATCCTGGGTTTAGTGTTTCTTGTTCTAGTAGGAAAATTTTTGATTGTTACTCCTATTATCAGAATTTTTGGTTATCCTCTGAAAACAGCAATTTTAGCAGGTTTGGGTTTGGCTCAAATAGGAGAATTTTCTTTTGTACTTGCCAGTAAGGGACAAATATTAGGATTAGTTTCTCGTCGGGTATACTTATTAATATTGGGCACAACTGCTGTAACTTTAGTAATTACACCCTTTGTCCTAAAAATTGCCCCACAGTTGTTAAATTGGGCTGAAACTTTTCCTTGGTTACAAAGATATCTCTATGAAACAACTCAACCTACTACAGCTATCTCAGTAGATTTACCTCTACAAAATCATGTTATAGTGTGTGGTTATGGAAAAGTAGGACGTAATCTAGTACAACAACTAGAAAACCACGATATTTCCTGTTTGGTCATTGACCAGTCAGAAAGGGTGGCTCAAAAGTTGCGGGAAAAAGATATTCCTTATCTATATGGTAATATTTGCTCCATGCACGTTTTGGAAAGAGCAGGTCTAGATAAGGCACAAGCAATGGCGATCGCTATACCAGATTCTATGAGTACAAGACTTTGCCTGAAGCGGTCTCTAGAATTTGCCCCAGATTTGGATATAGTTGTTAAAGCTAACCGATATAAGGATATTGAATTGCTATATCAACTGGGAGCTAGGGAAGTAGTCGAACCAAATTTTGAAGCTAGTTTAGAACTTTCTAACCATCTGTTGGTTGGTATGGGAATATCGGCAAAGGTTATTCAAAAGGAAATAGAAGAAATTCGTCAAAGTCATTATCAAGCATTACGACCTTCAATTATAGATCCCCAAATATCCAGGGAGTTAAAAGCAGCAGTTCAAGATATGAACAGTAAATGGTATTCCTTACCAGAAAATTCTCCTTTAACTGGTATGACTATAGAAGAAACTAATTTAAGAAGGTTAATAGGAGTTAGTTTAATGGCTATTCGTAGAGAGGAAGGAGAGGAAATTGACTATCCAGAAAGTCAGACAGTATTAGATATTGGCGATCGACTTTTATTAGTGGGAGAACCTTCAGAATTAGATAGTTTCGATCGCTTGGCAAGAGGAGAAATTGCTGTACCAAAGGAAAGTACATCTTGCCAATGGTTGATGTTAGGTGAGTCTGGTTCTTTTGTGGGTAAAAAATTATCTGAGGTAGATTTATACAGTCAGTACGGAGTACAAATTCAAGCAATTCGACGAGAAGGAAAATTTATTCGATGGCCTCAAGGAGATACGGAGCTACAGATGGGCGATCGCTTACTTCTTTGTGGTGGTTTCCATGAACTTACTCAAATACGGCGACTGACTATTCCTCAATCTAAGATATATTCTCAAAACCAAAAGTTAAGTACAAATAAATAATAATTAATTATTAATTATTAATTATTAATTATTAATTAGGGCTTGCTGATTAAATATAAAATCATTGACAGATAAAGATAAGTGCCTTTTTAGGTCTTGAAAAAGTACCTGTTTTTCAGCTATTCATGCTCAAAAAGTTAGTATTTCTGGCGCATAGTTGGGCAAAAAAATTATTCCCCTACTCCCCTACTCCCCTACTCCCTTACTCCCTTACTCCCTTACTCCCTTACTCCTTAAAAAATACTTTGAATGAAGGTAAGCATTCAGCTTTCAGCTACTAATTCATTGCCTTTTGAGCAGGAATTAGTATTGAGATATTTAAGGAGAATTAAAAGTATGTATAGGAAAAAAAATGACCTTGGTAAGGGAGAGTATATATTCATTATTTACGAAATTATTTACGAAATAGTTAATGGCTGACCGCTAATAGCTGAATGCTTACGAATGAAGAGACTTTAGACCTTACTTTTTCGTTAAGTAAGGGGAAATATTTTTCTAACTGTTCTCTGTTTCCTGCTATACTATAGGCTGAATAATATTGAAGAGTTAATGAGTGTGTAATTAATGAAGGTCTAACTACTTATTAATATACAACTACCTTGGAGGAGTTACTACAGCTATATAGCAATCCGCGCATTGGTTGTGAAAATTTTTATAATAGTTAATTTGCTCTGAGAATCATGAAAATTATGACTCCTGACTTCTGATTCCTAACTGATACCAAAATATTACAAATTAAATAGGATTACTATGGAATTAAATAGTTTAAAATATTTAAGTTGATAAATTTTGAATTGTGTCAATCATCATTAGTTTTTTGGTTTGAGATAAACAATGGATTGTCGCCAAATTAGAATTGGTAAATCATACTGATCTAAAAGGCAGATACAATTTTGGTCTTGCCAGAAAACTTTTCCTACATGAAGGTCATTAGTAATTAGTTTCATTTCTACTTCTTTTTTCTCTTTGATATAGGTTTGAATTTGGCGGGTACTTGGCAAACTGGTATCAAAATCAGACATAATTACTATTTAATATATTTCCTGCTAGAGTAAATTTTTACCGAATTATTGGAGGATAATAATGACAATATCATTTACTAAATATCATGGTTTGGGCAACGATTTTATTTTGATTGATAATCGCCACCAATCACAGCCTATACTAACACCAGAACAAGCAATAAAATTGTGCGATCGCCATTTTGGTATTGGTGCAGATGGTATAATTTTTGCCCTACCAGGAGAAGAGCAAGCTGATTATACCATGAGAATTTTCAATTCTGATGGTTCGGAACCGGAAATGTGTGGGAATGGGATTAGATGTTTAGCTAAGTTTATAGCAGAACTAGAGAATAATAATAAGACTAAATATAATATTTATACTGGCGCTGGTCTGATTGTTCCAGAATTAAAAGGTGATGGTCAAGTAACAGTTGATATGGGACAACCAAAACTATTGGCATCGGAAATACCGACAACTTTAAGTAATCCTGATGAAAAAGTTGTGGATCGACCCCTAGAAGTAGCTGGAAAGTCTTGGTCTGTTACCTGTGTGAGTATGGGAAATCCCCACTGCATAACTTTCGTAGAAGATGTTAATGGGATAGATTTAACAAAAATCGGTCCTGAGTTTGAACATCACCCAGTATTTCCAGAACGTACTAATACAGAATTTATTCAAGTTATTAGCCCAAAATATGTAAAAATGCGAGTATGGGAAAGAGGAGCGGGTGCAACACTAGCTTGTGGTACGGGTGCTTGTGCGTCAGTGGTCGCAGGGGTTTTAACTCAAAACAACGAGCGCTTAGTTACAGTAGAGCTACCTGGAGGTTGTTTGGAAATTGAATGGTCAACTACAGACCAAAAAATTTATATGACTGGACCAGCAGAAAAAGTGTTTACAGGAGTTATTGATGAATCAGTAATTAATTAATAAAATGGCAGATATTTTTAAGTGTTGAAATTTCTTTTTTTTTTCACCATTGACAAATTAGTTTTGAATTTTAAGAAACAGGGAATAGTTCAATAATTAATAATTAATAATTAATAATTAATAATTAATAATTACCTCTTCTGATAACAGATAAGATTGGCTAAAAGGAATTTTTTTCTTCTCTTGGTCGATTGGAGGCAAGCGAGGAAACCTCGCCATCCCATCCTAACGGACTGCTTCGCTTGCCGACCGCTTTTTATCCATGAATGGAGAGGCTTTAAACCTTAATTATTCAGTAAAGAGAAAGAAAATGCTGTACCTCATTAATATGAAAACCGCTGTATATATTTGCTTGATGTTCATCAAGTTTATCAAAACTTGAGAAAAACAGTGCTTTTGGTAAAGGTTTGATGAAGATTGTTGCATCTGTGAATATATAAGTTGATCGAAGGTTTCACTTATAGCTGTAGTTGAAATATAAATTTTCACCATAGTGTTTCAATTATGAATAAAACTTTAGTATCAAAAATAAAGTATTTTATTTTAAACACTTAGATTGAGATTAGGATTTCTAGTAATTTTAACTTTATAACTTTTAACTTAACAATAGAGGTAGATTCATGGGGGGAGGTATTTATTTAATTCAGGACAACGACCAACTTGTGGAAATGACTGAACAAGCTTATGATTCCGAAGATCAACTACAAGAATTTCTGGAAACTTATCCTAATCTCTTAGCAGGAGATGATATAGATAGAGGTATCCCAAGACGATGGTTATTAATTTCACGGGAAATAGCAACATCAAAAGAAGAAGAGATGACTCAGGAATGGGCGTTATCTCATTTGTTTCTCGATCAAGAAGCAATTCCGACATTAGTAGAAGTAAAACCAACTCATAATACAGAAGCTCGCCAGAAAGTGGTAGGTCAAATGATTGATTATGCTGCTAATGCAGGAATTTATTGGCCTCTGGAGTCAATTATTGCTAAGTTTGAAGTTAATTGCCGAGAAAATGGTCGCGACCCAGAACAAGTATTTGAAGAATTTCTGGGTCAAGATGCTAATGAGGAAAAATTTTGGCAGAAAGTTAAAACCAATCTACAAGCAGGAAAAATTCGTTTAGTATTTGTGGCAGAGGATATTCCGGCAGAATTACGAAGGATAGTGGAATTTCTCAACGAACAGATGGACCCAGTAGAAATTTTAGCACTGGAAATTAAGCAGTATGTTAGTCAAGATGGTTTAAGAACTTTGGTTCCTAGAGTAATTGGTCAAACTACAGAAGCGCAACTGAAAAAATCAAGCACGACTCGCGAAAGGAGGAGATGGGATGAGGTATCTTTCTTTCCAGAGTTTAAAACGAGATGGGGTGCTGATGAAGCTTCAATAGTTGTAAAAATTCATAACTGGGCTAAAAATCAAGAACCTTTAGTGAAAATTCAGTGGGGTACGGGAGATGTTTATGGTGGTTTTGCAGCAATAGTTAATCAACCAGGGAAAAAAAATTTAGAGTTATTTAGTATTGATATTTCTGGTCGTCTGGAAATTTACTCTAATAATTATAGTTGTCAACCTCCATTTAATAGTGATACTAAATGGTTAGAGTTGAGGTCTAAGTTTAGTTCTATTGGTTTAGCTTTACCAAGAAATGCGGAGGAGTTCAGAACGCCTAGTTTACGTTTATCCACATTAGAGGATGATTCAGCATTACAGCAAGTAATGGATATTTTTCATTGGATTATTGAAGAGTTTAATCAAGGTTAATTCGGTTATTAGTCTAAAAGAGAGATATAGGGAATAGGGGGATGTAATTGATTATTTCTGTGAGTTATTAGTTATCAGTTAGCTTGCAGGGAAGGATATTCATTTTTCATGTTGCGTAGCGAAATATTACCTCAAGAAAGAGAGTTTTTATAATTAGTAGACTACAGTAGGGATGTTCCATGAAAGATAGCTAAAAGGTTTTGGCTGTGAATACATAGTTCATCAATCTAAAAAGCACTGTATTTCTTTAGTTATAAATAACGTTAATTGTGAAAAAAATAAATGTTTAGGGATTTAGTAAGGAAACCCCTACAGTAAATTTATTTTTGATTACATATGACCCATTTTGTATGTTTTGCATTAATTTTCCTGTCTACAACATTTGCTCTGAGCTAAGAAAAAATACTTTTAGTTGAATAAAAAGTCATGTGTATAGGCGAACAACCCCAGATAATTTTTATGGTATCACAAAAATTGTGAGGATGCAACCGAAAATCCTTTGACGTGCGATTTTTTTGTGGGAAGCTCTAGAAGATGAAAAGAAAATATTTTTGGTATTGCTCCTGGGAAAATTCCTGAATA
>NZ_JAAHGT010000290.1 GCF_010672385.1 Okeania sp. SIO2F4 | reverse complement strand
CGTTTTTGCCCACCACAGCTCTTTGTTCCCAATGCTGTATTAAACAACCCATCTTCCCCACGCTCGACATTAAATGAGTCAATTAATCCAGTATGGCTATTGTAAGCAAAGACTTGCCAGCGCTGTACCTCAGCTATCTGGGTAGGCAATAACAACGCCGAAAAGCGTCCCTGCTGTAAGTGGCAAACAAAGTCCAATTCTTGAGTAGGTTCAAAAAAGGGATTCCCGTTGAGATCCTTAGCCCCCAGACTATCTTTACTCCCCAGGGGTTGGGTTTTATGGCGACTGCGTTGGTACCGCACCTCCATTTTGGGCTTCAATAGGGTTCCTGCCAGGACAAAGCGGTCTACTAGCAAGGTATCCTTAACGATTGGAACGTTGTTCCCATCAATGTCAAGGACATAATCCGTCCTTTCACTATCTCCTGAAGCGCCTCCACTTTCAGTTTTGAAGACCATATCCTCATTAGTTTCAGCTATGGACTGACGGAAAATATAAACATATTTCTCATCAGTAAGCGCTTGAAAGGGAGCATCAGCAGTCAAGCGGGCAGTGCTAGAGAGGAAAGGGTCAATTTCTTCGGTTCGTAGGGTTCCTGATTCTGCTTCTTGGCGACTACCTTTCTTAACAATAGGCATCATAGTGGCACCAACTATTGCATATCCCACCTGAGAAATCTCGTTAGGAAATTCTAATTCCCTGGGATTGGCCAGCCAATAGTTCACATCCAGGGGACTATCTTGCTTGTCATCATCGAAATTCAGCACAGAGTAGTAGATGCGCCGTGCTTGGTCCATCGCCAAAGCTACAACCACACCATTATGACGGATCATAGTTGTGTGCTTGTAGGTCTTGTCGGTGTAAGTTTTGAGGAAATTTTCAGTGATAATTTTGTTGTCAGTAGTAATAGTCAAACTTAATTTGCCTTTAATTATTATCTGCAGTTAATGAGTAATATTATCATTTGGTGGAAGAAATTAAGTGTAAATAAATATCAAAAGAAATCAAGAGAATTGTAGAGGCAAGTTGAACCAAAAGCCTTGACAAATTAGAGATTTTGCTATTGAAACCCTCCCTATTATCACGTCTAGCTTGAAAATGTGGGTAAAGAGCGAGTCAATGAAGACCTCTCCCCCGACCCCTCTCCTGCAAGGAGAGGGGGGAAGTATTCTCCCCCTTCCCTACCCCCCCTTTCAAAGGGGGGCAGGGGGGATTGTTGGGGGTAGGGGGGTTAGGTTTTTGACTTTGGCCAGAGAAATGTTTTCCAATCTGTTAGCGATCGCAGAGTCTATAGCGTTTCTCTGTTGGATATAGCATCACTATTTTTTCAGCATTTTTATAAATTTTTCTGGGGTGTCTTTTGCAGAAATTTCTAAACGGATAAATTCTCTCCATGCTGCCTCATTTAATAAACTTAAAGCTGCTTGGCGATTTTGACGAGCGATCGCTTCTATAACCCCTTGCCATCCAGACTGTAAATCTTCTATATTTTTCTCTGATTTATCAACTATATTTAGCCAGGAAATTGCTTTATCAAAAATCGGTTCATCTGGTGAAATTTGTTTTGACCTCAACCCTTGAATTACTACTTTTAACCACACTGGAAAAAGTTCAATCCAATTATGATATTGTAATTCCTGAAGTGCTATTTCTGTCAGACCTAAAGCACCCCAAATACAAAGAGATTTTATAGCTAAATTAATATCCTGATTTGACACTGCTGACTCCCATAAATTCTCAGCATGAGATTGAAATCTAGCTTGTAAATATTCATAAGCTGACTTAACAGTATCAGCATTTGTGACTTTATAAGTTGTCTCTCCTCGAAAATTTCTATCTCCCCGATAAGAAAGCCAATTATGAGAGCCAGATAAATGAATTTTTCTATCTACTAATACTTCCTTAGCATGAGAATTTCCTAACCAAAATATCTGAGCTGCTGGTAAATCTTCAGGAGTTCTAATTGTTAACAATTTATCCTCCACTTTGGGCGACATTGGTTTAGTTTCTTCTTCTTGTTTTTCGGCAATTCCATATCCGATTAAAATCCACACCCCATTATTTGCTAGCTTTTGTAAAAGTTGGATAAACTCCTCATCCACTACTTCCTCTGTCACCCAAGGAGAGTAAATTAAAATCTGTTGAGTTGCTGCTTTAAGAGTAGATAAAAACTCTGGTCTAATTTGGCGATCGCGCAACAAGATAAACTCGGAATTTTTGGGTAATGTTTTCCTCCCCTTATCTCTAGTTTTCTTTATTATTTCAATTCCTTGTTGCCGAATTTTTTCCAGTCTTTCCTCAACTTTTTGGTTTTTTAATTCTAAAATTGATTCTGTTTGAGAGGCTATAGATTCAGGAGATAAACCACATAATTCATTGAGCAAAAATTCTCCCTTTTCTGTCATTTCTTGTAATTGATTTGACACCGATTCTAAAATTTTATTTCCTTCCCTTGCTTGTAAAATTAACTTTTCTTCGACCGCATCAAATATTACCAAAATAGAAATAGCTTTCCAAGTGATTTTTTCTGCATCTTTATCTACAGAAAAATTTTTAACTATTTGCCCTGATTCTGGTAAATGAATACCCAAATCAGAATCTAAAATTTGTGTTTGTAGTTCTTCAATAGTCAAATTAGCAATATCTGGAATTGTATTTTCAAAGGTTATAAATTCTGCTAAATTTGGCAGTTCTGGAGATTTAGATGTTACAGCAGAAAGTCGCCAATTAATTTCTCCAGAAACAGGGTTAGTAATAGCATAAATAATTTTATTTTCTGGCGGTTGTGGCAAGGAACCTTTTGTATAAAATTCTTTGCCTTCAGAAGTTATAGTAATTCTAGAATCTGGTGGTGTTAAAGTTAAAGTTTGTAGGGATTGAAGAGTATTAGTAGTGTTTTGAATAAATATACGATCTAACTTTAATATTTGCGCCAATTCTACTTCAGTTGGTGGAGGATTAAATTCAATACTTGCTCTGAGAATAAACTCCTCAAGAATATTCAAATCTCGTTCTTTTGTTATCTCAATTTGAACCTGGGTTTGATACAGTTGATAACAAAATTGACGGGCAGCAAAAACTGACAAACCAGGGCTATCTTTTTCAATTTTATCAGCTAAATTATTTAACTCAGAGTCGATATATTTAGTAGAAGATTGTAGAAACATTTGTCTTAATTTTGTGATAGAAACCTCTCCCCCAACCCCTCCCCTGCGAGGGAAGGGGAGCAAGATTTCCCCCTTCCCTTGTAGGGAAGGGGGGTTAGGGGGGTTAGGTTATTTCATTTTACCCGAAAGATAACTTACTAAATATATGTATTCTACTTCGATTTTATCAGCTAAATTGTTTAACTCAGGGTCAATATATTTAGTAGGAGATTGTAGAAACATTTGTCTTAATTTTGTGATAGAAACCTCTCCCCCAACCCCTCCCCTGCGAGGGGAGGGGAGCAAGATTTCTCTATTATATAAAATCCAGTTGAACAGTCGTCATTGCGACGATAGGAAGCAATCTCATAGGTTTAAGAGATTGCTTCCTTCCACTCCGTTCCAGTCGCTGCGGACGCAAGCTATAGTAATTATCCGGATTCTACATAAGAGGGTTTAAGAAGCTTAGGTTATTTTATCCGAAATATAACTTACTAAATATGTATTCTTCCCCCTTCCCTCATCCCCCCTTTCAAAGGAGGGTAAGGGGGGATAGGAAGGGGTTTGGGAGTTAGGTTATTTCTTTCAAATACAGGGAGAGGGGAGAAATATTTTCCCACTTCAGTTGCCCCCTTTAGGTTTGACCTAGAATTTTAGTCGAGATGCTCTACTAAATTAGTTAAAATAGTAGGGGTTTTGTCTCCAAATCCTACCACAAATTTCTATCAGAAAACTTATTATTCATTATGTCTCAATGTCTAAACCCAGAATGTCTAACTATTAATCCCGATAATTTTCAATTCTGTCAAAAATGCGGAAATAAATTATTACTTGTAGAACGTTATTGGGCAAAAAGTCTTCTCGGACAAGGTGGTTTTGGTCGAACTTTTTTAGCTGTGGATGAGTTTAAACCTTCTAAACCTTTTTGTGTTATTAAACAGTTTCTTCCTCAAGCTCAGGGAACAGAAACAGTGGCTAAAGCTGCCGAGTTATTTGCACAGGAAGCGGAAAGGTTGGAGTTGTTAGGAAAGCATTCACAAATTCCTGAACTTTTTGCTTATTTTTCTGTGGATAGTCGTCAATATTTAGTACAGGAATTTATTCAGGGAGAAACCCTGCAACAAGAGTTAGATAACCGTGGCGTTTTTAATGAAAGTCATATTCGAGAATTGTTAATAGATTTATTATCTGTTTTGCAGTTTGTTCACAGTCATAATGTGATTCATCGGGATATTAAACCTGAGAATATTATTAGGAGAGAGGCGGATAAAAAGTTAGTTTTGGTTGACTTTGGAGCATCTAAGATTATGCCGAAAGCTCAACGTCGGACGGCGACTGGAACGGTTATTGGTTCGGCTGAATATTGCGCCCCGGAACAGTCTATGGGAAAGGCAAAATTAGCAAGCGATTTGTATAGTTTGGGGGTGACTTGTTTGCATTTATTGACTCAGATGAATCCGTTTGATTTGTATGATGTAATGGAAATGGAATGGGTATGGCGAGATTGTTTAAATGGAAATTTTGTCAGTGATGAATTGGGTAAAGCTTTAGACCGTTTGGTGGAGCAAAAACCGAAGCAACGTTATCAGAAGATTGAGGATGTTTTTGCTGATTTAGGTTTTGGTAATTCTTCTGTTTCTGTTACTCAAGAAATTCAAAAAACTCGACGAAATTTGGTTTCTAATGATGTACCTTTGGTTTCAGCTAGAGGGGTAAACTATGAAAATTTGCGTGACTTATTAGCGGCAGGAAAATGGAAAGAAGCAGATATGGAAACTGGTAATTGTATGTTTAAACTTGCAGGACTAGAAGAGCTAGGTTATTTAAGTGAAGAAGATATAAATAATTTTCCTTGTGAAGACCTTCGCACTATTGATCAACTTTGGGTAAAATATAGTAATGGTAAGTTTGGCTTTTCTGTGCAGAAGCAGATTTATCAGAGTTTGGGTGGTACAACGAAGTATGATGAAAAAGTATGGGATGCTTTTGGCGATAAAGTTGGATGGCGTCCAGGAGGGGAATGGTTGTTTGGCTATGATGACCTGACTTTTAGTCTGAATAGAAATTATAGGGGACATCTCCCGGTGTATTGGGGTGAAGAGATAGATTTGGACGCAATAGCATTGTTTTTCTCTAGCGGAAAATATTAAACAGTAACATATAGCCGTTTCAGCCATCTGACATTCAGTTATCAGTTTTTTATAACCTATTTATCGCTCATCAAATACCAGTCTTTCCCCTTTCTACGACAGAAGTTATTGTCATTGCGAGGCGGTGATGGAAACAGTTAACCTCTAGGAATCACCATTAAAGAGCGCCGAAGCAATCTCCCATATTACAGAAGAGATTGCTTCGGGGGGTTTTGAGAGTGTGTATTAAAAAATAATTTCTTTTCCTTCCCCCCTCGCAATGACGTTATTGGTTATAGTCAGAAGTTATTGTCATTGCGAGGCGGTGATGGAAACAGTTAAAGTCTAGGAATCACCATTAAAGAGCGCCGAAGCAATCTCCCATATTATAGAAGAGATTGCTTCGGGGGGTCTTGAGAGTGTGTATGGAAAAATAATTACTTTTGCTTCCCCCCTCGCAATGACGTTATTGGTTATAGTCAGAAGTGATTGTCTATTGCGAGGCGGTGATAGAAACAGTTAACCTCTAGGAATCACCATTAAAGAGCGCCGAAGCAATCTCCCATATTATAGAAGAGATTGCTTCGGGGGGTCTTGAGAGTGTGTATTGAAAAATAATTACTTTTGCTTCCCCCCTCGCAATGACGTTGTTGGTTATACTCAGAAGTGATTGTCTATTGCGAGGCGGTGATAGAAACAGTTAACCTCTAGGAATCACCGTTAACGAGCGCCGAAGCAATCTCCCATATTATAGAAGAGATTGCTTCGGGGGATTTTGGATGCTTGAAATCAAATAATGACTTTTGCTCCCCCCCTCGCAATGACAATATGTGTCTTTATCCTTCGCAATAACTATTCTAATGCACTGTTTTAGCTGAAACAGTCTACTACTAGAGCGTTTATGACTCCCCCTTCCCTTGCAGGGAAGGGGGTTGGGGGGTTAGGTGATTAAAACATCAGAAACTTCCACCAACCCTCCTTGACTACGCACAACATTAGATACTTCTGAATACATATTTCCTACCATTCCATAATGTTGTGTAAATAACTCATGACATCCAACAATAACTAACAATTCTTGAGCGCGAGAAAAGGCAACATTTACCCGTTCTGGTTTCTTAGCAAATCCTACTTTTCCCTCCTGATTATTTCTCACCATACTCACAATAATTACTTGTCTTTCCATTCCTTGAAATCTGTCAACTGTTCCGGTTCTAATATGTAGGGATGGAAAATTTTCTGGATTAATTCTCGACTCTATTAGTCGCAACTGGGCATTATAAAATGTGATAATTCCTAATTCTTTCCTAGGCAAACCCTCGGCAATTTTAACAGACCAGGATTTTTCCATTTCACCACATAATTTTTCAATCACATCAACTTCTTTTTCATTAAAAGGCGATGTGCCTTCTTTTTGTTCCATAAAACTTTCTAACTGTGGCATTTTTACCCAGATAATATGTCGATTTTCTGGAATAATTTCACCTCCTAAATTATGGGCGCGTTGTTGGTCTGGTTCGAGAAGACCGCATTGTAAACGATGTTGATAAAATTGATTAATTGCTCCCATAATATTCGGGTGCATTCGATATTGAATGGTTAACATCTGTTTGATTTTTTCTGTTGCTGTCTCGAAGTGAGTTTTAAATAGTGACTCTTCTAAAAAATCCAGTTCTTCTTTTGTGATTTTCATCTCTTCAGCAATTTCTTCAACAGTATTATCATTGAGCATTGGTGGTAATTGGCGATGGTCTCCTACTAATACTAATTTTTTGCCTTTTAATGCGGGAATTAATATTTCTGGAGGAGTACATTTACTAACTTCATCAATTATTACGACGTCGAAACTATTAAATTCTTCGACAAAGTTTCGACTGGCAGCTTGAACGCAGGTAATACCAATAACATTGGCATTATCGAGGTAAATTTTCCTCAGATCGTTACTATCTTTTTCTGAGGGTTTTTTGAGTTTTTCTATCCAGTCTTGGATGAATTTTTGGTGTTGGTTTAACAGGGTTTCTTCTGTGTCTAATTCTTGTTGCCAGTTTTGCTGTTGAAGTTTGATTTTGTGTAAAAGTTCTATGGCAAATAATTCTGTTTCAGGAATGGTAGGTTTGAGATTTTCTGGAATTTTTGACCATGCTAATTTCCACCAGTTTCTTTCTTCAATTAAGTTGGTTGGTACTGTTTTTTCTAAGGCTGTTTGAATTTGATTAATTTCTGTTTGGCAAGATTGGAGTTTTTCTTGGGATTTATCTGCTTTTTCTTGGATGGTATTGAGTTTGTCTTGCAGAATATTGTTAATTTCTGCAAGAACAGTCAAAGGTTCTAGTAGGGGAGCGATTTTCTCAAGTTGCTCAAGGTTATTTTCCCAGGAATTTACTTTTTCGACAAAATTGGATTTATCGTTTAATACTTCTAATGGTTGCCACTCAAGATACTGTTTGATTAAATTACGAATTTCTGCGTTAACCTCTACTTGAGGATTTATCTCTTGTAATGCTTGGAGAAACTCTTGATATTTTTGCTCAAGCTTTTGACGAGAATCTTTTCCTTTTTTCTCAACTATCTCTAGTTCTTGTTTGTAGCTTTCGAGTAATTGACTATTTGCCTCTAACTGTTCCTGATTTCTCAGGATTCGTTTTTGATTTTCTTGTTTCGCAGGGAGTAAAAATTCACGGGAGTTATGGAGAATTTTATTGAAGATTTTATCTATGACTTCTGTCAAAGTCTTTGACATATTATCTGGTTCCCACGCCAAACTATATTTATGCCGATTTTTCTGGAAAAATTGTTGAATTTTTTCGACTAAGTTTTGTCGTTGGTTTTGATTAAGTTGCGGATAAATTGCAAATTCTTTAGCAAATTCTTGCCACTTTTGATAATCTCTTTCTGACAAAACTATGGGTGGTTGACTCAGACTAATCTGCAAAAATTCATCAAAACGATATTCTTTGCCTTGGATATTCTGAAAGCCACGACTTGACTCTGCGTTTAATGCTTTTTCTAATCTTTCCCAATCTGGCAAATTATTAATAGGTTGAGCATAGTCTGGCAAAAGTTGTAATTTTCTCGTTGTAGCAAGTTTAATCAAACTTTCTGGTAATCCAATTAAATCTAATTGGAAACCTTCACCGCTATCCCAACATTTTTTCAACTCCTCAAATATCCGCTCTTTACCAACTTTTATCCAAACACCTACTTCGCCAACAACTAAATCTATTTGACTTTTTTGCGTTTCTAATTCTTCTAGCTTTTTATGTATATTTTCCGAAACTACTTCTTGCTGCTGAAGCTCTTTTTTGAGCTGCTCAAACTGACTATGACTCTGTTGGTAAATCTGTAATAATTTCTCAGTTTCCGACATTACCATAACTGCCTTTTTTGCCACAGCTAAACCACTCTGAAATTCTGGCAATGAAACAGCCAAATTTTCTTGTAACCAAGCTGCTAAACCAAAAGCTCCTAATTGCGGAATTTCCCAATCAATATTTTTGGCAATATTCCGACCTAAACGCACATTCTCTACTAAATCTTTGACCGAATTTTCCTCCTGACAATAAGGTTGTAAACGAGGTAAAAAATTTCTAACCTCCTCATCTTCCCAATTAACATTAGGTGCAGAATTAAAGAAATTATCTAATCCCAATACCAAAAAATCTAATTCTTTCCTGTCAGTTTCAAATTGCAAAACCTCACCTTCTAATTCTTTCCTATTTGCTTCCAAAATATTGTGGCGATCGCTCAACTCCTGCTGTTCACTTACCCATTTTTCTTCCAACTCCAAATAATTATTAAACCTCTCAGACTCTATCAATAAATTCCGTAAAACTTCCACCCGTTGCAGTCGCTCCCGTAAATCTTTTTCACAGTCATTAGCAGTATTTTTTAACCAAGTATCAATTACTCGCTCCTCCAAAAATGGTTCCCCTTCTTCCTGCACTTTCTCTGCTTTTCCCTTACGCACGGCACGAATAACCGGGTTATGCACCAATCTACTCAAAGCATTATCAACCGCCAAATTTGCCTGAGACGCAATCAAAGTGCGACCCCCGCGCAAAGCAACTTGATAACAAATTTCAGCAATAACAGTAGTTTTCCCAGTGCCAGGTGGACCTTGAATTAAAGCCAAATCTGGAACTGCCAAAACCTTCTCCACAGCAGCAATTTGATTAGCATTACCAGCAGGCAATAATAAATCTTGAGGTTGTAGTTTGACTGCCTTTTTCGGAATTCGCGCACAGGTAGCATCAAAGAAAAATTCCCCCAAATATGGATTTTGACAGCGACCATTTTGTAAATCTTCCAGCGCTCTGCGTTTGCGTTGCACTTGAGCAATATCCCCAAAAGCGACAAAAAATAGAAACCCTTTAGACGGTATTTTATAACTCCCACGAGCAATACTTTCCACAATTTCACTATCCAACATTATCCGCACTTGACTTTTCTCCCAGTCAATAAAAGCGATCGCTCCCAACTTTTCCCCCTCTCTACCATCCCTACCTGCTGGAGAAATATTAAAAAGTTGAATATCTTGATTTTTTGCCTCGAAAAGTCGCCGTCGAAACTCAATATCGTCGATAGCACTTTCCGGTGTTCCATCAATAGTTGCCGAAGAAATATCAATTTCAAAAGTAATCTTTCTCCCTGCACTACCATAGTTGTGACTGAGAAACGCGACACAAAATTGACGTTTTTCTGCCAGACGTTGCTCTATTTCTACAAAAGTCGTCCAAATAGGAAGTTGATCCTGTGTAGGTAGGCGATCGCCAAAGAAAGGCATTTTCTGGATAGAGCGCACTGTTCCCAACGAAATCTTCTGTCGGTACTGATGTTGTGGCAACAAACGAATTTGCAAAACTCGACCAAACTCATCTGCTTCTGCTTTTTGAGAAATAAACTGCACCGATAATATTTTGAAAACCCTGTCTCCATCAACATTAACTGCTCCCCTAAGTTTCAAAGTTTTTTCCCACTCCCCATCCTCCCTATCTGTCGCCATAGTCAGTTCCCAAATTTCCTCCA
>NZ_JAAHGT010000029.1 GCF_010672385.1 Okeania sp. SIO2F4 | reverse complement strand
CTCTCTAGGCACATAGATAGAGAAAAATTTCATCACCCTACCTCCGGGAGCTTCAGCAAATGAAATAACTATTGCTCTCTAGGCACATAGATAGAGAAAAATTTCATCACCCTACCTCCGGGAGCTTCAGCAAATGAATGTACTTCATTTACCTAAAAACCGCTGTAATATTAAATTAAAACTTCTAACTTCTGACTTCCCAGAAATGAACATAATCTTATGCCACACAACCGCAGACTTCGACGCTCTCGGCGCCGCCGTCGGACTAACCCACCTCCACCCAGGTAGTCGCCTCGTACTAACTGGCGGTTGTCACCCCACTGTCAAACAATTCCTCGCCCTCCATCGAGACGAATTTCCCATCATCGAACGTCGCTCCCTCAACCCAAAACAAATTCGCTCCATATATATAGTAGATGTTCAAACACGCTCCCGACTCGGAAAAACTGCCGAATGGTTAGACTTACCCCACCTATCAGAAATTATCATCTACGACCATCACTGTGAAATTCAAACCGATATTCCAGCTACCCACACTTATATAGAAGCAGTCGGAGCAACCACAACTCTAATCGCAGAAAAACTCCAGACTCTCCAAAATAAAGCTACCCCTATCTTAACTCCAGCAGAAGCAACAATTATGGCGTTAGGCATCCACGCTGATACTGGTTCCCTGACTTTCCACCACACAACCCCACGAGACGCAACAGCTTTAGCATGGTTAATGCAGCAAGGAGCAAGTTTACCAGTCATAGGCGAATATATTCAACCCGGTTTGTCACCACAACTGCAAGAATTATTAAAAACAGCTCTCGAAAATTTGCAACGCTCCACCGTGAGAAATTATCAAATAGGCTCAATACTGTTACACACAGATGAATATATTCCTGGTTTATCCAGTTTAGCTTCCAGTTTAATCGACCTCACAGAAATAGACGCCCTCCTACTAGCTCATACCCACTCCCTCAAAAACACAACAGAAAAAAGCTTAAATATTATCGGAAGATCGCGCATCCCAGACACAAACCTCAACCAAATATTTCAACCTCTAGGTGGAGGAGGTCATCACCGAGCAGCAGCAGTTAGTTGCCGAGACAACAACCCCCAAACAACATTAGAAAAACTGTTAGACCAACTCAAAAATCAAATTCCTCAACCTCCCACCGCTAGAGACTTAATGTCATCTCCAGTTCGCACCATTCCTCCTGACACATCCATAGAAGAAGCTCACCGCATACTATTACGTTATAATCATTCAGGTTTATCAGTAGTAGACTCATCTAGAGAATTAGTAGGAATTATTTCTCGGCGAGATATTGACATTGCTCTGCATCATGGTTTTAGTCATGCTCCAGTCAAAGGTTACATGACACCCCAACTTAAAACTATTTCCCCAGAAACAACTCTCCCAGAAATCGAAGAGTTGATGGTTACTTACGATATTGGTCGGTTGCCTGTATTAGAAAATAATTCCTTAGTCGGAATAGTCACCCGCACCGACGTTTTACGAGAATTACACCAACAACAACGCCCCCAAAATCAACAACCAGGTTGCATTCCCGGTGAAACTTGTAAATCAATTACCGAACTTTTACAACAACGTCTCGCACCCCAACTATGGCAACTACTTACCTCTGTTGCTGAGTTGGCAGAAAAACGAGGTTGGCAACTATATCTAATTGGGGGAGGAGTAAGAGACTTACTGTTATCAAAATTCAATGAGACTCTATTATTAACAGATATAGATTTAGTTGTAGATGGTTGTCACTCCGACTCAGCAGAAAAAGCTCCAGCAGTAGAGTTAGCAGAAGCACTACAAAAAATTTATCCAACAGCACGTTTGGAAGTTCACGGTCAATTTCAAACTGCTGCTCTACTTTGGCACAACGATCTAGTGTTAGACTCCCTTTGGATAGATATTGCCACTGCTCGTACAGAATTTTATCCCTATCCAGCAGCTAACCCAGAAGTAGAAGTAAGTTCGATTCGCCAAGATTTGTATCGGCGGGATTTTACTATTAATGCTTTGGCAGTGCGACTGACGAAACCTCGTGTGGGAGAGTTGCTTGATTTTTTTGGTGGGTTGTCAGATTTGCAAGACCAAAAAATTCGGGTGTTACACGCTAATAGTTTTATTGAAGACCCGACTCGCATTTATCGGGGGGTTCGGTTTGCGGTGAGATTGGGATTTGATATTGAACAGAAAACAGAGGAATATATTCGTTATGCGATTAATAGTGGGGTATATGACCGCGAAGCTGTTGGGAAGGTAGAAAAAAATAGAAGAGCACCTGCTTTAGAAACTCGACTCAAAAGTGAGTTGAAATATATTTTACAAGCTCACTACTGGAAACCTGCTTTAAAGTTATTGGGAAATCTGGGAGCGTTGCGTTGTATTCATCGCACCTTGGAGTTAGACAAGAGGTTGTGGCAACAGGTGTGTTTGCTGGATAGGTGTTTACAACGTTTTGACCCTGAGAAAAATTTATCTCATTGGCAAATGCGGTTAGAGGTTTTGATTGCTGGTTTGGAATCTGAGTATCGCAGTTTAGTAGGGAAAAATTTACAGTTACCTGTGGATAGTATTAAGAGATTGGAAGAGTTGGAGTTGGCAAAAGTTATGGTTATGAAGAATTTGCCAAAATGTGAGACTCCGAGTCAGGTGGTGTGGTTGTTGAGGGAGTATGATTTACCGATGTTGATTTTGATTATTGTGCAATGCGAGCGTTGGATGCGACGTCAGGTTTGGCAATATTTGACTCAGTGGTCGAATGTTAAACCTATTTTGAATGGCAAAGATTTGAAAGAGATGGGTTATAAACCGGGGCGACAGTTTAAGTTGATGTTAGACGATATTTTAGCTGCTACTTTGGATGGGAAAGTCAGCGATCGCTCTGAGGCTGAGAAATTTTTAGCTCAATATTATCCTCAGTAATTAGGGAGTAGGGGAGATAGGAGTATTTTTCTACCTTTTTCCCCTATTAATGAAGTATTTTACAAAAATATTTTAGAACACATCAATAATCAGCTAGAAGAAAACTTTTATTTTGATTTTGATGATTTTTATCATTACTTTTAAGATTCTATTTGGCGTTTGAAATAATTAGAGCTTACACCATTTTGAAAAAATAATTTTACGAATAATAAGCAGTATCAAAAGACTTTATCGAAAATGCCTATTTGACTAAAAATAGAAATTACGACATAAAAAATGATATCAAAACTATTCATTATGACTCCTGTTTCCTGACTCCTGAATTCTAAAAAATATCCCAATCATTTGTAGCCAACATTTATCAATTCGGTATTAAACATCCCAACTAAGAAACCAGGTTTATTACCCTAACTTAACATTTGATATTGTAAATTTTAGTTCATAAACCCGGTTTATGCGTAAGTCTTGTATGCCATGATATCTTATTTTTTTGAATTCTATATCATTTCAGTTGTCAGTTTCTTTGCCACTTTATCTAAAATCTAAAAACTGTTGCGTAATAGTTAAATGAATTATCAACCTGCAATAGGGCGATGCCATTCTTACCACTTTATCTAAAATCTAAAAACTGTTGCGTAATAGTTAAATGAATTATCAACCTACAATAGGGCGATGCCATTCTTACCACTTTATCTAAAATCTAAAAACTGTTGCGTAATAGTTAAATGAATTATCAACCTACAATAGGGCGATCGCGTAGCGGTGCGTAGCACTATCGCCACTTTTCCTACTTTATCTAAAAACTATTTCGCAATAGTTAAATGAATGATCGACGAAAATTAAAGTTAGGCAAGTATCACCATTCCCACTTAATCTAAAATCTAAAAACTATAACGCAATAGTTTAATTAATTATCAACTTGCAATAGGGCGATCGCGTAGCGGTGCGTAGCACTATCGCCACTTTTCCTACTTTATCTAAAAACTATTTCGCAATAGTTAAATGAATTATTGACGGAAATTAAAGTTAGGCAAGTATGACCTTTGCCACTTTATCTAAAAACTATTTCACAATAGTCTAATTAATTAATATGAAATACAAAACAATTATGCTCCATCGCCTGCCTAAAAATAATTGGTACCAAGACCTAAATCTAGAACAAAAATCTAAATGGTACGGTCAAATAGCAGATGCTTACAACAGAACTAGACCTCGTTATCCCAAAAATTTAGTCAAACGTGCCGTAGAAATAGCTCAACTTTCTACCGATGCCAAAATTTTAGAAATAGGTTCTGCTACGGGAACAGCTACAACCACCTTTGCCGAACTAGGTTTTTCTCTAGTGTGCGTCGAACCCAATGCAGAATTTTGTCAAATACTTGTGAAAAACTGCGCTCCTTATGAAAAAGTGAAAATCATCAACACTACCTTTGAGGAATGGGAATTAGAAAAAAATCAGTTTGATGCGGTACTTGCTGCTACTTCTTTTCACTGGATATCCTCCGAAGTTGCTTCTCTCAAAACTGCTGAAGCATTAAAAACTGATGGATATTTAATATTGCTCTGGAATACTCCACCCCAACCAACTCAAGAAATTTATCAGAAACTATTAGACCCAATTTATCAAACCTACGCACCAGATATAAAAGGATATGAAGCGATCGCCACTCATCAAAAAAATATTAGCGGTCTGGGAAATAAAGTTACCGACTCTGGTAAGTTTCAAAACTTAGTTTCGGAAGAATTAATCTGTGAAGTAACTTATAAAGTTGATGATTATATAGCACTTTTAAGCACCTTATCACCCTACATCGCAATATACTCAGAACAACGTCAGACTTTATTTGCAAATTTGACGACAAGTTTGCACAATTATTATGGAGATACTATTAACCTTTCTTACTTATCTGCGCTTCAGGTTACTCAGAAGGTCTAATACCAATTTAATCAAAGAATGTTAGACAAGAACATTTGGTTAGTACAAAAGTAAAAGCATTTATGCCAATTACTAAAAATAGGTAAGCATTCAGCCGTCAGCTATAAGTCCCGCAGCTTATTATCTTACTCATATAAAGGAGAAATTAGTCTCCAAGGAAAATTAAAAGTTATAATTAAAGTATAATCCTTTAAGCATATAAGGAATTATTCATTATTAATTGCTGATTGCTTAACGCTAATAGCTGTTTGCGTAGCATTCCGCAGGAAATGCTTACAAAAATACTGAGAGACTTAAGAGTTGTGTAAGAATAACCTGAACAGTTTTTTTGATGGAAGCTAGATTTCACAATCTATTTCAGATAAAATTTGTAGAACTTAATTTTTACCTAAAAATCAAGGTTTAATACCAATTTGAAAAAAGAATGTTACGAAAAGGTAGCTCCCTATCGGATGTGCTGAAAAATAGCTCCTCCAATTCATTTTAGATAGTTATATCTATCATTTTTCCCTTTTTTTCAAGATTTTCTCCTTCTTCCTTCTTCCGTACGGACGTTGCATGCAACGTCCCTACCATTTGTAACAAACATTTATCAAATTGGTATAAAACCTCTACCCATAGGATAAAAAAAGAAAAAAATTACTTTTAACCAATCCTATCTGTTTTTAAGAAGAGGTAATTATTAATTATTAATTGTTAATTATTAATTATTGAAATGATGCCTTAATTGATCGGGTGATTTACTCTCTCTATTTGTAGTTAAGTTTTGCCATTAACCCCAAATTTTTCAACTCTTCCAATCTCGAAAAACTATATAATAACTGGGAGGCAAAAATTAAATATAAAATTCTAATTTATTAGAAGTTAAAATATAGGAAATTATTCATTAATTTCCTATATCTATACCACTCTATCTATTATATTTATCTGCAGTTAATTCCACTGGGATTAATCTACTTTGATGTATATATAATATAGCTTTTTTCAGACTAATGAGGTACACCTAATATTTATTTTTATTCTATTCTCTGTTCCCTAAAAAAAACGAATTTTTTACCTTACAAGTCTGGGAATTGCTATAGTTTAATATTTAAATTACTAACCAAGATGAAAGGTCTCTTTGAATCAAATCTTGTAGCTTGAGAATATCTTCACGGTAGAAGTCAATTAATAGTTGACGTTCTTCTGAAGAAAGAGGTTTGAGTTCTTTTCCTCCTGAATTTAAATTGACTAAGCTAGAGCGTAATTTTTGTCGCATTTCCAGAGGCATTACCACCTTTAAAACAGATGAAACTGCTGCTCTTACAGGATTTTTAGTTTTCATTAAATTATTCAGAGATTGATTCTTGGGAACTGCAGCAACTTGTTGACGCTCTGAGGTATCTGGAGTAAAGTCACTATTTACTCCAATAAATTGATACATATCCTGCATCATTGCCGAGGAATTTTCAGACAAGTCATTATACAGATAAATTTTTACTCTTTCTTTGCCAAAAGTATCAAAATAATACTTGACTGGAGTATAGTAAAATCCTTTTTTAAGAGTGAAAGAAGTATCAGCACGAAATTGAACTTGTTCGGTTAAAGAACGAACTTTTTCTACATTTATTGAATCACGAAGGTGCATTAGATAGTCAGAATAAGCTCTATCTACTGGATTTCTAAGTATAGCTATTATTTTGACATCAGGAACGTATTTAATAATCCTTTCAGATGAAGATTTATAATGAAAAAGATAATTAGGAGATACTTCACCAATAGCAATTTCATCCTGGACATTGCTAAAAAGATTGGAGTATTTTTCCCAAGTATCAATTCTTTTTGAATTTGGTTTCCCTTGAAAATTTTCCCAATCTCTCTCCAAAAAGTTTGTTTCTTTGACAGGACTCATATAAACTTGGGGATGTTGGTTTAAATATTGATAAATTGATGTAGTTCCTGCTTTCTCTATGCCTACAACTAAAAAAGTTGGTAACTTCATTATATTTCTCCTAAGTTTAACTGATTCACCTTCTTGAAAACTAGACATGCGCTAGACATTTGCCATCGGTGAGGTGCAAATGATTCATTGCTTACCCGTTTCAATGGGTACTTGCACAGAAAGTTGATGTTCAGCCCACAAACTATGGGGAGCGGATTCCCTCAAGGGCTTTCCGACCTTGAAAAAGTTGAGTCCTTAAATAATTTCTGAGAACCAAAACAAATGTGTAAACGTTCTGTATTTTTTAACTTCTTTAATTTTCGTTTCAGGCACTTACGAAACTCAGAAAATATCTATTGGCTGAATCTTTGATTATTGTTACTGATGATGGAACAGTAGGTAGTTCCCTTGACCAAACAATTTTCAGCTTTCCAATCTTTGCGTTGCTAGAGACTTTATGCTCACCAACTTTAAAGCCACCTTTTGTAAATCTAGCAGTTTGCGCGTGACTTCCTTGATTGCTGCAATGGTATAGCAGAAACTTCTGATAGCCATTCTCTATCCTCAGTCTTTTTAACCTGAGTAATAAACTGTTTTTGTAGTTCTGAATTACTTGGTTTCTTTTCTCTAAGAGCATACTTTTCACAGGTAGCAAGCTAGACTATCGTTCCAGACAACACGTTCGCGCAGCGTTGCGCAGCAAACACAACCAAATAGCTTTGCTAATCTGGTTTTTTGTCCCGGCGTTGGATATATACGGTACTTAAATTTAGATTTCATAGTCTGAGTTTAAAACTAGCAAAATTATAACATATTTATTGAAACGCTCATCAACTAAAAAGTCGCCCTATAAGGACGAGGCGCATACCCCAATTTTTTGGTAAATACCTTAGTTATGACTATATATAGTAGTAGTCATATTTTGGTTTTGACATCCTCTCCGGCGGTTAGGCGCGGAGATTCCCATCTATCAATCAAACAAACTAAGCTGTTTAAAAGACTCAGAGTGGGTTAGCATTTCATTGCAATCAGCTTGCTTTTTACGGCGAGTCTTACATTTGCTCGATGCTCGTTTTTAATATAATCGACCGCTGTCCGTCGGCGACTGTATTGAAAAGAGATAACTGCACAGGTTCCAATATTTCAGCTTCAACAATTTCAACCTTGGTTTTTGGTTGAGTTACTGTTTCTACAACATTAAGAATATTGATAGCAGCATTGACATCTCTATCGTGGTGCATCCCACAGTTCAAACAAGTCCATTCTCTTACATCTAATTCTTTCTTACCACCACGGAAACCGTATCGGAGAAAACTTTTGGCTTGTTGGCTCCCACCTAGAAATAACTCTAAATTCCCTACTATATTTTTGGCATTTAGCCTCAGTTAAAGTCCTGAATTGCCTCCATCCTAAGTCACTGATTGCTTTAGCGCTCCTTACGGTTTTTAATCATTCCAGAAACATTAAGGTCTTCTAATATTATTGTGTCATATTCACGAGTTAGTTTAGTTGACAATTTATGCAGAAAATCTTTACGAATATCTTTAATTCTGGCGTGTAATTTAGCCACCCTTAACTTAGCTTTTTCTCTACGTTTACTACCTGGTATTTTCTTGGCAAGCCTGCGTTGAAATTTGGCTAATTTCTTAAGATTTTTCTTTAATGGTTTTGGTGCATTAATTTTATCGCCATTGCTCAATGTGGCAAATGTGCTTATCCCTAAATCTATACCAATATAACTTTCAGTTTTAGGTGAAACATCTGCTGATTTTTCTACAACAAAACTCAGAAAATATCTAGTAGGGGCATCTATGCGAATCGCCCCTACAATCCTTGATTATTGTTACTGATGATGGAGGTGATGGTAACGGTCTTGACCAATGTACTTTAAGGTTTCCAATCTTGGCTAAATATACCTTATCTTGACCTAACTTAAATCCTCTCAAACTAAATATAGCTGTCTGTTTTGAATTACGCTTCTTGAATTTTGGAGGTTTAACTTTTACTCCTTTACGCTTACCTATAACTGAATTGAAAAAGTTTTGATAAGCTTGGTGCAAATCGTTTAATGATTGTTGTAATGGAACTACTGATACTTCGGTTAACCAACTTCTTTCAATTGTCTTCTTAGCTTGAGTAATAAATACTTTTTGTAGTTCAGCATTACTTGGCTTTTTCTTTGATGATTTAAACTCTTGAATACAATGAGCTAAAGCATCGTTCCAAACTACTCTTGTACATCCAAATAATTTAGCTAAATTAATTTGTTGTATAAGGTTTTGATAGCATCTATATTTATATCTTGCTTTCAATGTTTTCGACCTTAATTACTGCACTAAAAATTAATATCGTAGGGTTTTTTCTATATCTCTATTATAATATATTTGTGCGTACATTGTGGGGTTTTATGAAATATAAAACATTAAAATTTAGGCTATCAAGTAAGAGATTAGATCAGTTAAAATCATATGCTTTAATAAGGAAAAAAAATATGACACAAATAGTAGAAGAAATGATTGATGATTTAACCTAATCCAGAATTAAAGTCGCCCTATAAGGCAGGAGAGGACCCACTTTTTCGGTGAATAAAATCTCTTGGAATTAGGAAGCAACCATAATAATTTCAGAGTTTTGATGTATTTGGGGATTTTTGACAAATTTTAGATACAGGTTGCATCTGGGCAATTTATAACTATTGCTTAATTTCAAGTAATTCCGAAGTTTATTGAAAATAAATATCTCATAAAAAAAATAAATTAGAGGCTATAAATGAACTATTTTTAGAGTTGCTTGTTTGATTTTTTTTTATGCTGTTTGAGTTTCTTTTCAATTTTTTTGATCAGGGGTTTTGACTCTAAGAGAAAACCAGTGGGTTCATCATCATCATTTTCCTCTAGATATAATTCTAGGGTTTCTGATTGAGATTTATCCGTTTGCTCTTGCAGCTTTTTATCTAAGTTTAGTAAAATTTCCGATTGTGCTAATAGTAAATCATGTAAATCTATCAATCTCAAGCTGCCATTAGATAAAACTATAATTATAGGTTCATAAACATACTGTTTTGGCCTATTCAGTGCCGTGAGAGCTGCTGCATTAATTTGAAAATTTTCAGAAAGAACTAGAGGAGGAGTGTTGAGAAAATCTAACAATTCACGCACAGGACATCTATAATAAATTTTTTTCTTTTCAGGTAATTTTATATATTCCAGGAATCTGATTTGGGAAATCATACCCAACATTTGGGTACTTTGAGTAATAATAACTCCCGGTAATTCTGGTTGTAGTCTAAATTTTTCAGCTACTATCTGTCCTAAAGTAGCAGAATTAACTTGGAAATCGTGGGAAGGCAAGTTTCCGATAGTAGAATTGAGTGTAAGCTGAGTTAAGTTAATCATTGAAACTAATCAGGAATGAGCTATATAAAAAATATTTTATGAGGATATGTTAGCTTGGATTAATTTACGGTTAGATTCAACAATCTAAAATCTAATCGGTGTTTGATGATTGCACAAACAATACTCTTTGTCCTGCTCCGGAATAGTATTATGGCCATTTCATACAAGACAACTAGGGAAATGCCCAGTTTTCCACCTGCAAAACCAAGCTTAACTTTGCCTTTAAATACACTTGAGCTATTAAGTCAGTTATTACAACAGACATCTCAAGGTCTAGAAACGATAGTCATTACAGAAGATATATTTGCCACCACTCAATACCTTATGTTCCCAGGGATAAAGTTCACAGCAGTTATTTCAAAGGAGTTTAATGGACTTTTGTGGGGCAAAGCAGTTAAGGATTTATCAAACAATCAAAGCCAGAGAAGAGCAGGACAACAACAAAATTATAATTCTCAATCTAACTCTTTTAGCTTACCCTTGAAAAGGGTAAATGTGGAAAATTTAAAATTTAATGTGGGTTTAACTTTTGACCCAAAAGCAATTCAAGTTTTTGTATACCAAATTATTAATCGACTAGAGAAAGACAAAAGTCAATCAATAATTATATCTCAACTTAAATCTAGAATAAATAACCTCAAAGTGAATAATGCTAATCTCCAGAGCGAATTCACTTTGAAATTACTCAAACTCTTGACTTCTAGCGAAAATATAGATTCTATTTTACAGCTAGAAAATCCTCAAAAAACTAAGCAAAAAAGAGATTATCCCGATCTATCAAATTTACTATCAATAAATGATTCAACAGTTAATATTCATGGCATATCTACTCCTAATCCTGAATTAATAACAAAAACTAATTTGCCACAAAATAATCAATTATCATCATCAGATTCAGGGCTGAATAATCAACATTATCCATTAGTATGTAAACCTATTGAGACGGCTCTAAACCAACAAATAGAACAAGAGAGACTCCTGAATCAAGTCACAACTCAAATTCGCCAAACTTTAGAATTACCAGAAATTTTATTAACTGCTGTGGAACAGGTGAGAAAGTTCCTCAAAGTAGAGAGATTATTGATTTATCAATTCAATCATCCCTTATTATTAACAAATAATATTACGGTAGTAAATCAACAAAAAGGGTCGGTGAAGTATGAAGCTTTGGCATCCGATCTAATTTCTTCTGTATTAGGTTTAAGTGAGACCGAAAACTGCTTTTTTCCTCCTATTGAATATAGTAAAAGCTCTGTTCATGCCATAGCTGATGTAGAAATAGCTTATAGTAAATTTCCTTGTCTATTAGAATTGATGCGACAACATCAAATCAAAGCAAAATTAGTAGTACCCATTATAGTTGATGAAAGATTGTGGGGATTATTAATTGCCCATCAATGCTCTGAGCGAGAATGGCAAGACAATGAAAAGAGATTTCTCAAAGAAATTGCAGAACATCTAGCGATCGCTATTTATCAAGTTCAATTATATGCAGAATTGCAAAAGCAAAAACAAACTTTAGAAAAGCGGGTAGTTGAGCGAACCCAAGACCTTTATGATGCACTTCAAAGTGCAGAATCAGCTAATCGTGCTAAGAGTGAATTTTTAGCAACAATGAGCCATGAATTACGCACCCCTCTTACCTGTGTTATTGGTATTTCTTCAACTCTTTTGCAGTGGTCTTATGGTAATAGAGGAGCAAAAATCATGCCAATACAAAAGCAAAGAGCTTATTTACAAACAATCCATGATAGTGGCGAACATCTCCTGGAATTAATCAATGATATTCTAGATTTATCTCAAGCAGAAGCAGGCAAAACCGTATTGAAAATTAGTGAATTTTCTTTATCTAAACTCAGTTATGAAATTTGGCAAAATTTTAGAGAAAAGGCTAAACAAAATGAAGTAAAACTAATTTTTGAACAGAATGTAACTCCAGAGTTAGATCGATTTACGGCTGACCAAAGAAGAGTTAAACAAATTCTATTTAATCTTCTCAGCAATGCAATTAAATTTACTCCTAGTGGGGGAAATGTTAGACTTAAAGTGATGAGAGATCGACATACAGCAATTTTTCAAGTAGAAGATACTGGTATGGGAATTTCTCAAGAGCAAAAACCACTATTATTTAAGAAATTTCAACAACTAGATTCTCCTTATAATCGTCAACAAGGTGGTACTGGTTTAGGTTTAGCTTTAACCAAGCAATTAATTGAACTTCATAGTGGAATTATTGAAGTAGAATCTACTGTAAATATCGGCTCTACTTTTACAGTCAAACTCCCAGCACAACAACTTAAATCACCAAATGAAAAACTAAAACAAAAAGGAGAAAGTACATCAAATATTTTATCTTTACAAGGTACAGTAGTATTGATTGAACAAGAAGAAGATATTGCCACAATCATTTGTGATATTTTGACAGCAGCAGGATTAAAAGTTGTGTGGATAATAGAAGGTTCTACTGCTGTGGAGCAAATTATTTTATTGCAGCCTGTTGCTGTAATTTTAGATATGCACTTGCCAGGAATTGATAGTGTAGATATTATTCAGCAGTTATGCACAACAAGCAGCACTAAAAATATTAAAATTTTGGCATTAACTAATTTTAATACAGAAATAAATCGAGAATATTATTATGCTGCTGGTGTGGATGAATGTTTGACTAAACCAATTAATCTCGAATATTTATTGAGTAAAATAATAGCATTACTAACTAATTAAAACAGGGGCTAATTACTGAAGCTGAATAATTTACAAAATTGGACAAATATTAGTAAATCTTGAAAATATGAAGATTATTTCCTATCATTAATTAATCCTATAATATTAAAGACTTTTTTTCATGGTGTGCGTGTTCAAATGGAATCAATCAAGACCAAATTAAAAGTTAACAATTATCAAAAAAATCTACTTGCCAAACACGCAGGTGTAGGTAGTCATGCTTATAACTGGGGATTAGCTACTTGCATTACTGAATATGAATTAACAAAAAAACGCCCTAGTGGAATTACTTTGCATAAACGTTTAGTTGCTAAAATTAAAAGTCAAAATCCCTGGTATTATGAAGTATAAAAGTGTGCCCCTCAGCAAGCATTAAGAAATTTATAAAGGACATTTAAAAACTTTTTAACTATTCCTAAACGTGGGTTTCCTAAGTTAAAAAAAAAGGGTAAAAAAGACAGTTTATATTTAGAATACAGCATTAATATTATGCAAGGAAATTATATCAAATTACCCAGGGTAGGAATAGTAAAAACCTATGAAATATTACCCTCTATGCCAGTCAAAAATGTGAGAAGATCTAAACGGGCAAATAATTGGTATATCAGCTTTACATATTTACATACAATTGGGAGCCAGAAGCGAATCTGATACAAATGTAAATGGTATGGCAATGAAAATTTTTTTGTACCAAATTAAGCGGATTTGATATCAAATAGGATTGCTATATAGTAATTTGTATAATTAAGCGGATGCCAAGAAATGGAAAACTGTTTTGATATATAGATTACTACTGATTAATGGTAAATTAATAGAAGCCAGAAAGCAAAGATAAAAAAAAGACTAAAAGATATTTGAAGTACAATAAAATAGCTCTAAAATTATGAATATTAATTACGACAAAATAATTCTTTAATTATGACTAATAAAACTCCTAATCTACTATTACCAAAAGGTTTAATAGTTTCTTGTCAAGCTCCCACTGACTCCCCTTTACATCATCCAGAAGTTATTGCTGCAATGGCACAAGCATCTATAAATCAAGGTGCGGTGGGAGTTAGAATAGATACCCCATCCCATATTCGGGCAGTGCGACAGAGAATTACTCAGCCCATTATTGGTTTGTGGAAGCAACAAATACCAGGATATGAAGTTTATATTACCCCTCGTTTTTCCGATGCAGTAGCGATCGCCGAAGCTGGAGCAGATATTATTGCTATTGATGCTACTCTCAGAGAACGACCAGGGGGAGAAACTTTAGCCACATTAATTACCCAAATTCATCAAGAGTTAGGAAAAGCTGTAATGGCAGATGTAGATACTATAGAAGCAGCACAACTAGCAGCAGCAACAGGTGCGGATTTTGTTGCGACTACTCTGTATGGTTATACTGAGCTAACAAAAACAGAATTTCCCCCTGGTTTTCTACTATTAAAAAAGATGGTAGAAAATTTAGCAATGCCAGTAATTTGTGAAGGGGGTATTGCTTCTACAACAATGGCAAAAAAAGCTATGAATTTAGGAGCTTATGCTGTTGTTGTAGGAACTGATATTACAGGAATTGATAGTAAAGTTAAAGCCTACAAAATGCAGATAACCTCTTAAAAGGTATATTTATAGCGATTTTCACATAGATAGACAACAGTGGGTATCCGAAATTTTAAAGCATCTCCATATTTCATATTCCTTATACCAAACATGATAAATGTTTGTTACAAATGGTAGAAGTCAAGAAGAGACAAGAGGGAATAAGAAACAAGGAAGAACTAATAAATAGGGTTTGCTGAAAAAGTCTTATTGTTGAGGGTATAATTCAGAATTCAGAGGAATTAGGAGGCATAAATATCCCTTGATTTTTCTATCCTTATCTACTCAAAACCCTAACTTTTTTAGCTCCCTAGACCTAAAATATTGCACTTTTTTTAAATTTAAAAAGGCTAAAATATTTACAGATCAAGGTTTTAAAAATTAATCAGCAAGCTCTAAATATTGAAAAAAGCGAAAAATGGATAGCTTTTTTATTAATGGATAATGGATAATTGATAATTACAAGAAGGTTAAAACCGTTACGGAATTGAATATAAGGAAATTCAAGAGCACTTTTTTTTCCCTTGAAAGGGTCGGCTTTGAACCTGAATTATTTAATTAATAATTATTAATTATTAATGATTCGGTAAAATGAATTCCAGTTAAGTACCCATTCCAAAATGCACCTTTTTGTAGCATTCTTTTTTCAAATTTGTATTACCCCATAAGATTTTTATGCCATACTTAAATGAAAAATGCTTTCAACAATTAATAATTAATTATTACCTTTTCTGTAAATGCCTACCTACTTATCAAAAACTTCTCTACATTTTCGCATTGCAGGGGAATATGTAGGGACGTAAGTGCAACGTCAGTACAGAGAGGTAAAGATGATAATAATTAATACGAACTGGCTAATAATTATCGAAAAAGTCATTCTGTTTGTGTTAATTACTTAATAATTTAAGTATCATCTAAGCATTGCTTTTGGTAATTTGCTTTATACCTTAATTTTTCGAGAACTAATAGATATAAGAGTGAAAAAGAATATACTTTGCCGCAGTTGTAGGGAAGATATAGCTGAAGTTAGAAGTTAAATTCCCAGGACGGAATAAATTTGAGAGAAGCAAGAATTTCCTAATAGTAATGGCGACTGCTATATTTTCACAGAATTGGTATTAGACATGAAAAAAGATTGAGAGGCTGACTTTAGCAACAGCTCTAATTTAGGTGCAATGTTTCTGAGGTACTTTGAGAAAAAACTTATTTATTTTCTGTATATGTCTAATACCAGAATTGATAAATTTTTTCTACAAATGGTAATTGGCTTTATACCTTAATTTTTCGAGAACTAATAGACCATAAGTGAAAAAGAATATAGCCGTAGTTGTAGGCAAGATATAGCTGAAGTTAGAAGTTAAATTCCCAGGACGGAATAAATTTGAGAGAAGCAAGAATTTCCTAATAGTAATGGCGACTGCTATATTTTCACAGAATTGGTATTAGACATGAAAAAAGATTGAGAGGCTGACTTTAGCAACAGCTCTAAAATTTTTCGAGAACTAATAGACCATAAGTGAAAAAGAATATAGCCGTAGTTGTAGGCAAGATGTAGCTGAAGTTAGAAGTTAAATTCCCAGGACGGAATAAATTTGAGAGAAGCGAGAATTTCCTAATAGTAATGGCGACTGCTATATTTTCACAGAATTGGTATTAGACATGAAAAAAGATTGAGAGGGTGACTTTAGCAACAGCTCTAATTTAGGTGCAATGTCTCTGAGGTACTTTGAGAAAAAACTTATTTATTTTTTGTATATGTCTAATACCAGAGTTGATAAATTTTTTCTACAAATAGTTAGGGGACTGCTTAGGAGTTAGGAGAAATAAAATTTAAGCATTTTTTTGTGTTCATCCTCTATTTTCAGTCAAATAAATATTAAAATCAAACCATTTTCACTTAAGCTTATTTATCATATTCTTTTTTCAATCTTGCTCTAATGATTCGATAGTAATTGAAGAAATTTTATTTGCTGTAAAAATTGCCATCATAAAAAGTTTATTTTTGTTAAAATATTTAGTAAATTTTCACTTTTTGTTAATGTAAAAATGTCGTGATATATACTACGAACTATAAGCCAAAAATATATAATTAAATAATTGGTAATTCATCACAAAAAAAATACACACAAAAAGTGGTTAATCTTCCGGAGGAAAAGCAGAGTGCAAAGAAAAATAAAGATAAAACACTCATGCAGTAACAATGGCTCAAGATTTTGGTTTATATTCTAAATTTCCCCCTGTTGCCAGAACCCCTGGGCAACAAACTAGCTCGAAACGTCATCGCTTGGTACAAGCATTCATAATGATGCTAGTGATTACTAACTTGATTGGAATCAATGCTTATCGTATAGTGCAATTACAATTAGTTCAGGGAGAATATAACCGGGAACGTGCAGAAAACAACCGCATTCGCTTAATGCCAGTAGCAGCAAGTCGTGGTACAATTTACGATCGCAAAGGCAGAATATTAGCAAGTAACCGTCTCTCTCGCTCTGTATATTTATGGCCTCAAGAATACTCAGCGACAAAATGGTTGGAGGTAGCAACGGAACTTAGTCCAATTTTAGATATTCCAGCTACTGATATTATCAACAAATTAGAAGCAACTGGCTATAACTCCCCCTTACCAGTCAGAATTACCTCAAATATCGATCGCTCTACTTTCGTAGCATTAGCAGAAAAAACTGGTGAAACAAGAGGGGTAGAAGTTCGTACCGAAAACATTCGTCACTATCCTAATGGAAGTTTAGCAGCTCATTTGCTTGGATACACTGGTGAAGCAACCAAAGAAGAATTGATCGCTAACCCCAAATATCCAATGGGAATGATCGTGGGAAAAATGGGAATCGAACGTTTAGCAAATTCTGCATTGGAAGGGGTTTGGGGTAATCGTTTGATTGAAGTTGATGCTAAAGGTAAGGAAATTCAAGAGTTGGGAGTAGAAAACCCCACTCCAGGGAAACCAGTAAAATTAACCATCGATATTGATATCCAAAAAGCTGCAGAAAAAGCACTGGGAAATCGCCTGGGTGCTGCAGTTGCCATTAACCCTAAAACAGGAGAAGTATTAGCAATGGCAAGCGGACCTACATTTAACCCCAGTATATTCGCAGGCAAAATAACAAGCGAAAAATGGCAACGTCTCCAAGGTGCAAGCAAACCTTTTTTGAATCGTGCCCTCCAGGGTTATCCACCAGGAAGCACTTTCAAAGCTGTTACTTCTGTGGCAGCACTCCAGTCTGGCAAGTATTCTCCTAACTCTAAAGTGGGAACTTACGATGCTGTGACTATTGGTGGTATCACCTTTAACGAACATAGTGGCGGTTATGGAGTAATTGGTTTTCGGGATGCTTTAGCTTACAGTAGCAATACATTTTACTATCAAGTGGGTGTGAAAACTGGTCCTGAACAAATTTCTAAGTGGGGGCGAGAGTTAGGTATTGGTGGCAGTATTGACTTAAAACTATTCGGACTAGATGGTAATCATGGTCAAATCCCTACTCCCAAGGAAAAAGAAGAAATGTATGGGGAAGCTTGGCATATTGCTGATATTGTTACCATGGGAATAGGTCAGGGTTTGGTATTAGTCACACCTTTAGAATCTTCAGTGATGGTAAGTACGATCGCTAATGGTGGGTATCGAGTGCAGCCTCATTTATTGGCTTCTCAAACTGATACTGCTGCTACTAAATCAATCAAAACAGGGCTAAAACCTTCAACTATTAATACAGTGCGAGAAGGATTAATTGATGTAGTCAGGAAGGGTACTGCTCGGTGGTTGAATGATGGTACTATTCCATTATCTGGGGGTAAGACAGGTACAGTGGAACTTCCAGGGCAACCTGATAATGCAATGTATATAGGTTTTGCACCTGCTTATAATCCTGAAATTGCTGTAGCGGTTGCAGTTGAAGGTGGTGGTTACGGTTCGGTAGGAGCTGCTCCTATTGCTAAAGCAATTTTTGATACCTATTTTGGTAATAAAGGAAAATAGTAAATCAAAACTCGCTCTTAAGTGTGGAGTAATTACTTAGTTGACAAATTATGTAATAAAGCGTTATTGTACGATAATTCTCTCAAATAGTAACGAGCGTGAAATTTGTTAAACCGCTCTTAAGCTGCTGAAACATTAGGAGTTGATGTCCGCACTTTGGTTAGATGGGAAGAAAATGGGAAAATCAATGCTATTAAAACTCCATCAGGACAAAGGCGTTATGATATTGACTCCTATATTCAAGGTGCACTTACAACCACCAGAAAAACTGTTTTGTATTGTCGTGTGTCCAGCAATGCTCAAAAACCAGATTTGAATAGGCAAGTAACAGAACTGCAAAGTTTATATCTATCATGCTGAAACCATTAAAGAAATAGGTGGTGGCTTCAACTTTAAACGTAAAAAACTGTTAAAATTATTGTCTCAAATATTTGCAGGTGAAATCCAACGGGTTATAGTTGCTCATAAGGATAGATTAGCGCTTATTTGGTTTTGACTTGTTTAATTAGATTTGCGAACAAACAGGACTGCCAGTTAATGGTTTTAAATAGCAAAGATTTGTCGCCAGAAGCAGAAATGGTTGAAGATATATTAGCTATATTGCATTATTTTTCTAGCAGGCTTTATGGCTTGAGAAAATACACTCGAATCTATTGAACAAGATCCGATAATATGTACAAGTCAATCAAAAGAAAACTTAAATTAAATAATAAGTAAAAAACTCTGATGGCTCAACACGCGGGCTACTCACGCTGGCGTTAGAACTGGGGGTTAAATTTGTGGATAAGAGCCTATAAAGATGGTTACAAGCCTAATACTCGTAAACTTAGAGAAGTTTTTACCAACCACACAAAACCACTTTATCTATGGATGAAGAGCTGATCATCTAAAGTTTATCAGTATGCTTTTATTAACTTGAATGAAGGATTTAAAAGGTTTTTTCAAGGTCTAGCTAAACATCCAAGATTTAAGAAGAAAGGTAAACATGACTCTTTCACAATTAATAATTGTGGAAAACCAATAGAACTAAATGGTTAGTGTCACAAATTACCTGTTATCGGTATTGTAAAAATTTATGAGCCAATCGAAGCAACCACTCAAAAGATAACTATTAACAAACAGGCTGATGATTGGTATCTTAGCTGTAGTTATGAATTCACTCCGACTTCAACACAAAAAACTACTGAAGTTGTAGGTGTTGATTTAGGAATTAAGACACTAGCAACACTAAGCACTGGTGAAGTTTTCCCAAGTGTTAAACCTTACCGTAAAGCTCAAAACAAACTAGCCCGATTACAACGCCAAGTTAGCAGAAAAGTCAAGCATTCAAATAATTGGTACAAAGCTGTAATCAAGCTAGCTAAACAGCATAGACCTGTAGCTGATATCCGCAAAGATGCACTTCATAAATTGACAACAATAAGCGCCAAGAACCACGGCATTGTTGTTATTGAGGATTTGAACGTGACTGGAATGTTGGCTAACCATAAGCTAGCTTGCGTCAATTAGTAGATAGTGGTTTTATGAGTTTCGACGACAACTTGAATATAAAACTCAGTGGTACGGTTCTGAGTTAGCAATAGTAGATAGATTTTTTCCATCGTCAAAGACTTGCTGCAGGTGTGGCCATGTTCAAGATATGCCATTAAGTCTGAGAACTTATGATTGCTCTGACTGTGGCTTGTCAATAGATCGAGATTTAAACGCAAGTATAAATTTAAGAAAGCGAGTGCTAATTGGTGAGGTCTCCATTTCCTGCGGAAACGCTTCGCGAATAGAATGTAAGACGCACTCAACAGATGCGGTCGGGCAAGACCCGTCAATGCCTGTGGATGAGTAACCGCCGACGGTAGGGACGTTGCATAAGGGCGTCCGTAAACATTAAAATGTCGCGCTTATGACGTTTTATGTCGGTTTTATAAAGCAGTTTTTAAATCTTTCCTCCAACTGGATAACTATTTTTCGTTCTCTGGTAGCACCAGGGAACGAATTTTTATCATAACTAATACTAATTAAAAATCTTGCCAGATTTAAAATATCAAAAAAATAACGTTCGTTTATAACAGAAGTTACCAAATATCGAGCATTCACTCCAACAAATCATATTTAGAAATAGAAAATTCAACTATAGCAATGTTTCTGGTAATTAGTATAAATCGGTTGTAATAAATTTAGATCGCCCATACTAGAAAATCCTAACATATTCTTATATAAAATCCTGTTCAATAATTATTAATTATTAATTGTTTCAGCTGTCGCCGACATGAAAATTATTAATTATTGAAATATCTTAAATTTGAGAGTCTATTTTTCCTCCAACTCTAATACCTAACACCTAAAAGCTTTTTTCAGGATATGTAGCAAATATTGTGGAAGATTTAGTATTATACCGCAAATTCACCAATAAAATATGATAATATAGCACTCGCAAAAGTGGTACATAGTAGAATTTGTATTTTTCCAAATATTTTTAACCAACACCATTTAAGCGAGTTTTACCAAATCATTAAATTTCCCCAATTTTTTACTCAATAAATTACAGTATAGACAGCTATCTATGAACTTTCCGCTTAGTTTTATTATGCCAATAAGCAGTCATAATTTTAGGATTTGGCAACCCATTAACACAGACAACTCGCAATCCCCGCAGTACATCTATAAACCTGCTATAAGGAGTTCTGCGTAAATTTTTATCCGTCAAAGTATAAGTCACAGCTCCATAACTAAATTGTCTACTTCCATAAACTATAGCAACTTTAATCATGGGTAAACTAATAGCACGTTGTTGTTGTCGGCGTTCTAAATGATTAGTATCTTTAGGATTATGTACTGCGGAAATAGAACCTAATTTTTCAATGTTTAGGTCATTTTGAAGCACTAGACTGAGTTGGTGATTCATATTCATTATCCTTGTTCAGTAAATTTACTAAGAAAATCACAAGCAAAAATTTAACCATGGTTGAATTTAATTGGCGTCTAGAAATAGACTAATTTTTCCGCAAAAAACACACAATAGATGGAACAGCTTATTAAAATCTCTAGAGGCAGAGGTAACTGTTCCTGATAATGTTCTAAATAAATTTTCTGAGGGGTGAAAAATAAATCCTGATAAAACCCACAGACAGAATAAATAGACTTTTTTTATCCTTGAATGGGCAAAAGATTAATTCATTTTTCTTCAGAAATACTTAGAGTATTAAATCCAGCTTAACAAAGATGACCAAAGGATACAAAAGTGGTCAATCATGCTACACCCTGTAATTGCCAAAAATCCGCTACTCGTTTTTGCCACTGATGCCAATATTTCATAACTTCATCTGGTTCAAACCAAGTGGCGTTAGCTTCTTGGGGAGTGGTAACTATGAGTAAAACGTTGTTGAGTCTCAGGCCATATTGACGATTAATTACCCCACAATAAGCTGCCAGTTGTAACGGTTCGTCAGCAAAAGGTTTGATTCGATTAGCAGATTTGAATTCAATAATGCACGGGATATTGTAGAAACTGGCAACACAGTCCACCCTACCGGAATAACCTTCATAGTAATGGAAAAAATGGCCTTCTAGGAGTTTAATTTTGTGAATGTTTTCTAAGAAAGGTAAAATTTTATCCCAATATGTTTCGATAGTGGAGGGACAGGATATAGGTTGATTTTGGAGATAGTTTTGGATTTGTTGATGGTTGACACTCGACGGACTAAAGTCGCGTGGATTCTTAAGGGTCATAGATTTGACGTGAGGAAAGTCCGTCAAATTTTACCCTTAATGGCATAGCCAAAGATGCCTAAGCGTCTGTCCGGAATAAACCCATTCAGGTTGCTTTTGACTCCAATATTTGCCGCACCGTTAGCATCAGCATTTATCAATTTTCCTTGCTTAGTTTTGTACAAGCCACCCTGTCGTACAGGCAGTCGCTCATGGGGGAAACCCCCGCATGAAGGCGCTGCATCGCTTAATTCGTTTGCCACTAAAACTATATTCTGTTGGATTATCAGCATTGTAAACAGGCATCTCATCGTTGTCTAGAAAACTCGCTTTAGACCTATAAGATTCCTCTGAATAATTAATAATTATTAATTATTAATTAAATAATTCAGTTTTATTGGTCTCCCCTTTAAAGGAGAAACAAATAATTTTTTTCCTTTTAGTCAATCATCTACCTTTTATGGAGAGGTAATTATCCATTATTCATTATCCATTAATGAAACATAGCTTTTAGTTTGAACTTAAAGACATTGTGTGGTATTTGTACAAATTTATGGTTAGTTTTTTTGCCTAAGTTGATATTTTTTTCATGCCCGGATTAACACCTACAACAATATCGGATATATTGTTATCTATGCACCAGTTGATTAAATATCTAGCAGCTAAATTTCAAGTAATCTCTAACTTTATTGTTTCGATTTACTGTAATGCGCGCCTTGCTTTTTGGTTAAAGTTTTAATACCTTGTTTATCCTTTATAGATTTTAATCTAGCATTTTCGCGTGTTGTACCACTGGTTGATTGATTTAAGCTTTCTACCGTCCAAAATAAATGATGACCCAGTATTTGATACACAAGTTGCACTTATTGTCTAAACCAAGGTCTATAGAAGCGTGCATTGTCAGATTTTACTACTGGCCGTGGTTCCTCTTCTGTAATAAATTCTACTTCAAAAACAAGCGCATTAAATCTAGGAATTATCCTTTTCATGTCGGCTCTTAGCCGAAAATTTCTTGAGATTCTTATCAACTAATCTTTGAGGAAAAGGGATTTTTACTGCACCATATTCAGCTTTAAATTTCCTAGACATTGGGATATTGAAATATCCATCTTTTACCTTAATTCGGGGTATTATTAAAGGCAAATAACCCTCCTTATTTAGATATCTAGGTAATCGTATTTGCTCAAACCTATAAAGAAAATCATAGAGCGATACGGCTGACGCCACGCTCCGCGAACGCCATCGATAAATACTCTATGAAGTTGCGCTTAATATTGCTTCTATTAGATAATCCCATTTAGTCAAAGATGCCAAAGCTAACTCGTCAGTTTTCAGGAGAATTTCTGAAACTTTTTGCTGTAATTGTTGAAGATTTTGGAAATTTTCCCACTGTAACTCCCGCTTCAATTGTTGCAAAAAACTTTCAATAGGATTAAGTTCACGACTGTGGGGAGGTGGGAATATTGGTATTATGAATTCCTTTAAATCTACGTTTTTGTGAAAACTCCCATTGTCAAGCTGCAGAAAGTTTATACTATCACTAAATTCCTGAGATAATTGGTTAATAAATCTCTGAAAACATTGACCATCGTATTGGAGAAAATTCATAAAAATAGCTCTCTCCAGTTTTTACCTCTATTGCCCCGTAGAGATAGAATTTTTTTCGTTGCCACTGGGTACATCCTCATGGTTTTACTCCCTTTAAAGTTATCCTTTTACCAGGAATTGTTTTTAGTCCTAAACGGGTTTCATCAGGCGCAAAAGTAGCGATTTTTTCACCTTTTCCAAATAGTTTATAGTGGAGAACCAGGCGATCGCTTTAGTGTTCGAGTGATTGCAGTGGGAGCATCTTGCTCTCATACTAGGCATTCCTTGTTCCTATTTTTGAGCTATTCAGAAAATAGTTTTTGCTACTCATCTGTTGAGGAAATTTGAGGAATTTGAGAAGCGATTGCTGACGCAAAGCTCCGCTAACCCCTCCAACAATTTCAGATTCTCTATTTGGGAAATATCAGATAATATCCCCACATATTCATCACCAAACTTGAGTTTCAATCCCATTTCAATTGCCAATAATAACGCCTGTTTAATTTGAACATCTTTTTGGGATATCTGAGTATTCTTTTGAGATATTTCAGCATCTTTTTGGGATATCTGAGTATTCTTTTGAGATATTTCAGCATCTTTTTGAGATATCTGAGTATCCTTTTGAGATATCTCCAGATTTTTTTCTGCTGCTATTTCATCTCCTGTTTTAATTATATTTCCGGACTCATCACACCAACGTAACCAAGTACCATTCAGATTTTCAAATACACCATCCCAAAGAGTTAATCCTAAATTAACATCAGCAAACCAAGCATCATTTTTCGGAATATAAGAACTACCATGAAGTTGAAATACTTGGAGAAAAGTTTTACTTAGTTGTTGGAATGGATTGTAGACAACATAATAAGGAATTCGTAATTGTGCATACTTTGTCAATTTACTTCCTAATTCATTGCCTGGAGTGGGAGAAACAATTTCAATTACTATATCCGGAGATTTGCCAAATTCCCAGAATAAATAAGAACGAACATTACGTTTCCACCATTGTTCGCCACCAGGAATATTCAAACTTAAAAACACATCAGGTACAATTCCTGAATCTCCGACATAACTGGACTTTTAGATTTTTTACACTGAAAATGGCTTCAAACCCAGTACTAGCAAGGAAAATACCTGAACTTGCTTAAAATGGCTGAAACCTAAATATATCAAGAACACGTTTGATTTCAGGTAAAAACATTACTGTATAAAAGTTTGACCTTATTTTTAACCTGTTTTTTCATAAAGTCCAGATAAGAAAATAAACCCACATTAGCAGCAAGGATAAAAGGAGAATTTATAGGTATTTGCGCACCACTATAAAATACAGTTGTGAGGAGACGTTGTTGTTTTTCATTAATAAAACTATCCAAGGGAGTGTCATCCTCCAGAATCATATTACTGGTATCTGGATATTCATGTGGCAGAAGAGTCATTTCAGTTATCAGTTGTTAGTTATCAGTTATCAGTTATTAGTTATTAGTTATTAGTTATTAATTATAGCACTACGCATTTAGTGTAGCAGAGCCAAACACCTCCAACAATTTCAGAGCGTCAGAAACAGGAGGCGATACTGCTGACGCAACGCTTCGCGATCGCTTAATTCAAGGAACCAAGGTTTAAAGTCGCTGGATATTTATAGAGACATTTTGTTGAGTTTAACCTTCAATCCTAAAGATAAGATAAAAAATTAATAATAGTTTGATTTAGAGTGATAAATACCATAAATTTTCCAGATTAAACTTATGTAAGGGTATGGCAGAAAATAAATTATGATAATTATTATAGTTAATCTGTGGAGGATATAATCTGTGGCAATTGCAAAAACTATTAGCAAAATTGGCGATGAAGAAGTAGAAATTTATATTCAGGTTAATGATGATTTTAAAGCTGAAGATGATACTGATCCTATATTTCAAGATAGTCGAGATAGTTCGGGAAAAAAAATTATTAAAGCAACAAAAGATTTATTTGGGGATGGTTTAGCCTTAACCCGTCATTGTGCAGCTAAAGTCATAGAAAGTGTGAATAAAATGGGGGATAATATTAAACCCAATGAATTTGAAATGAAACTGTCAATTACTTTAGATTCTGAAGCTGGCGTACCAATGTTGGCAAAAACAGGTGCAGAAGCTCAAATGGAAGTCACTATGAAATGGAAGTTAAAAGAGTAGCATTATTCAGTTATCAGCTTTTTCTGTAACTTTATGAAGGATATAGATATATAGTCGTTTCACTTTAGATTGACACAAGTGTTTTTTGCTATAAAAGGATTTCAGCCGAAAAAGTGTTTCATTCTTAAATTAAATGACTATACTACTAATTATTCTGACTCCTGACTCCTAGTTAACTATCTAATTGTACCAATGCTACCGGATATTATATAACTTCTAACTTCTAACTTCTAACTTCTGACTTCTAACTTCTAACTTCTGACTTCATAAAGGCTTCTGACTTCTAAATAATTCCCTTTCCCCAATGAATGAAACATCTATAGTACAAAAAATATTACCTTACACTTTGCTTGTTGGCCAGGAAAAGTTAAAACTAGCATTAGAATTAGTTTATATTGCCCCTCGTATTGGGGGAGTCTTGTTAAGCGGACAGCGAGGAACGGGTAAGTCAACTGCGGTAAGAGCGTTTTCGGTAATGATGGAACAAAAATTGCCCGTAACTTTACCAATTAATGCGACAGAAGACAGAGTGATGGGAGGTTGGGAAATTAGCCAGCTAATGGAGAGTAAGGCAAAATGGCAAGATGGTTTGCTCAAAGAAGCTAAGGATAAGTTACTTTATATTGATGAAGTCAATCTACTCGACGATCATGTTGTCAATATTATTCTTGATGTTACCTCCACAGGAGTTTTAGTGGTGCAGCGAGAAGGGAAACGAATAGAAGAAGCAGTATCATTTACTTTGGTAAGTACCATGAATCCTGAAGAGGGGGGTTTACGTCCTCAGTTATTAGATAGGTTTGGGTTGATGGTGGAAATTAAAGCACAAACTGGTAAGCAAGAGCGGATGAAAATTTTACAAACGGTGATGGAATGGGATAAGGCAATGTTCGATCTAGCTCAAGGCAACTCTTCTGAATATATTGATAAAGCTAGGCAAGAAGATGAGACACATAAACAAAAGTTAAACAAAGCACGGGCAGATTTTCGTCAGATAGAAATATCAGAACGCGCGATCGAACTTTGTGTAGAATTGACAGCAGCTTTTCAAGCAGAAGGAAATCGAGGAGATTATGTAATTGCTCTAGCTTCCCGTGCTTATGCTGCCTTGTATGGTGCCAAACAGGTAAATATGGAGCATATTCAAGCAGTAGCTCAATTAGTGCTACAACACCGTCGCCCTGAATTTATTCAAAGTACCCAACTTCCTTGGACTGAAGAAGATGATAATAAGGTTGAGGAGATACTTAATGAAGTCAAAAGTCAGAAGTCAGAAGTTTGAAGTGAAGTTAGAAGAGTGTTTTAAAAGTGATCATTGCGACGATAGGAAGCAATCTCCGCGCATCTCTGAGATTGCTTCCTTCCACGGAGTGTAAGGCGCAATGACGCAGGCTATAGTAATTATCCTGATTTGATATAATTAGTAAATTATGGGGCTTTGTTGTATGAAAACTTATGGATTCCGCACAAGATCCAAGCATCTGTACTTCATACTTCTACAACTAATGAATTTAGAATTTAGAATGGCTTTGTTGTATGAAAACTTATGGATTCCGCACAAGATCCAAGCATCTGTACTTCATACTTCTACAACTATTGTCCAATAAACATCTCCAAAAATCAAAAATGAAATCAATTCAAGAGCTCAAATCAACAATTTCATTCCCTCCATACCTATTCCCTCACAGGAGTGCGCGTTCCCTCTCTTGGTCAGCATTCCGCAAGCGAGCTGTCGGCGACGCGGGGTCTGACCGCTTGCGACTTTCGTCGTCGCGGGGTCGCACCGCTATTCCCTATTCCCTGACTTCTGCAAGAAGTCTAATAAATAAATCAAACATCAATCTTTGATAAAAAAAGGCTGAAACTTTTACCTGTAAAGGCTTTGAGCGCTTTAACTATTGGCCAATAAATGAATAAAGCATCAATAATCGAAAGAGGGTGATATAGCTGCCACTAGGTTCACCTTTCATGTCGGGGACAACCGAAAAGCGGAACGGATGTTCTATCGCTACTTTCATGGAACAAAGCCAAATTATGGGTAAAAATCACTAAAAAAACTGAAAAAGCTGAATTACATCATGGCAAACATTCAAAGTCTTTTAATGAAATCCCTTTGTTGTGTGGCACTTAATCCAAAGTTAGGCAGTATTTTACTGTTTGATAGTTCGATTAATGGTTTGCAGCAGGTTGCAGGTATTTTAGCGTCTCTACTTAAAATAACAACAGGATGTGAAAGAGTTGTTCCATTAAAGTTAGGAACTTTTGAATCAGAGGATGATTTGTGGGGGCAAGTTGGGTTCGGGGATGAGTTGAGAAAACAAGCCTTTAAGTGGCAGTCTGGGTTATTGGGTGCAGCAGACAATACTAATGAAATTAGGTTAGTCATTATTCCCGATCTGACTAAATTAAGTTTAGCAGCTATGAGAACTTGCGTCGTATTGATGGGAGCAGATGTCGCACATTTAGAGCGTCACGGACAACAGAAATATTGGCAACCTAATCTCTTTTGGTTAGTTGGTTGTTCGAGTCAGAAGGAGGAAATTGGTAAGATTTCGCCTCATTTATTAGATAGGTTTGCTCTACGTCTCAATGGGCAAATTAAGAATAATCACAATAGAGTAACTCAGATTCAAAAGTTATTAAATGGTGAGGAAAAACCACAACAATTATTGTTTGAGGAAAAGGAAATTGAGCCAGAATTGCAAGAAGAATTGTTGAAACAAATTCGTTCCTCTCCACCAGATATGACAAAGGAAGCTTTAGAGAGAATTTTAGATTACACTTCTGAGGCGACGGTTTATCATCGGCGAGAAATTACTTTAGCTCGTTTTTCGAGTACCTATGCTCAATTAGAAGCAGCAAAGTTAGTTACAGTTAGTCATGTGGAGGAGGTAGCTAAAATTATGGGGTTGAAGTTAGAAAAAAATGATATTGGTACTTCAAGTAATCCTAATCAAGTTAATCGAAAAACAGATACACAACGCCCAGATTTAGAGACACTAATATTACCTGAATTACCAGAAAGAAAAGACAAAAATTTATCAAACAATCTACCAGAAATTCCTGTTTATCAAACACAGAAATCTAACTCTTTTGCAGATATTGAAATTGCACCTTTAGAAAATCCTTATATAGAAGATATTGCTCCAGTAGAAAGAGAAATAGCTTCCCTTAAACTACCTACCCGTCGTTTTAAATCCAAAACTATTCCTCATGGCACAATTATTGGGGTAGAAAAGACTACTAAAGCCCATGACTTAGCTATCGTTAGGACGCTATTAGAAGCAGCTAAATTTCAGAAAATTCGTCAGAAAAACCAGGGTAATAATTATCAGAAATTAAAAATATTGCCCTCTGATTTATATCGTTATCGTCGCGCCCCTGTTGCCGAACAAATGTTCATGCTTTTGCTAGATTACACTTGTTTAGAATATTGTCAATGGCAAGAAAAATTATTTCCCTATATTAGTTGGGCTTACACCCAAAGGGCAAGTGTGGGTTTAATTCAAGTTGGTATTGCTCCAGATTCTATAGTAGTAGAAAATCAGGATTCAAATGTTAATATTAATCCAGAAGAATTACGGGCTAAAAAAATATCTGCCCAAAATATTCTTGTACCGACAATTAGTATGGGACTTGACTTAGAAAAAACTAAAAAAGGTAAAGCTACACCTTTAGCACATGGTCTTGATTTAGCCTTAAAAACTCTCCGTCATGCTCTACAGCATGGAAAAAATACTATACAAAAAGCAGTTTTAGTAGTAATTAGTGATGGTAGAGGTAATGTTCCTTTAGAAGCAAGTCATGTAGGGAAAATTAATCCTCCTGTGGGGCGAAAAGGAGTAGAAGATGCTTTGGAAGTTGCTCGAAAAATTAGTAACTTAGGCAATGTTGAAACCATTTTTCTTAATCCCCAATCTAAACAATATCCCGAATTACCATTGTTATTAGCGAAAGAATTAGGGGCAAAAGTTGTATCTATTCCACCTGTGGAAAATTGGGCAACGGAAGAATGGGATTAATACAGTTATCAGCTTTTTCAGTTATCAGTTATCAGTTATCAGTTATCAGCTTTTTCAGTTATCAGTTATTAGTTTTTTCAGTTATTAGTTATTAGTTTTCTTAGTTACACCAATTTTAAAAAAGAATGTTACAAATAATAAAAGCGATAAAAATACTTTACAGGAGATGTATATTTGACGAATTCAATAATTTATGAACTAATAATGGCATCAAAGTTATTTATTATGACTCCTGACTTCTGACTCCTGACTCCTAAAAAAACGTATATATTTGTAGCAAATATTTATCAAACTGATATTACACCAGATTTCAATTATATGAAGTACAGATATTAACAATTAAATCTTCCTAGTGCGGGCATCTTGCCCGCGATTGATTGGACGCTCTATTAGTTATCAGCTTCTTCAGTTATAGCATTACGCATTAAGGTTAGGACATTTCTAAATCCTGTTTGCGGAGCATTTCCGCAGGAAAAACCTTTTCACAATCTGCTATTCCCTATTCCCTATTCCCTATTCCCTATTCCCTATTCAAGTAGCCCTATTATTAGTTTAATGAATCCAATTCAACAACTAAAAAATCAACAAAGCTCTTACCCAAATAAATTATTTTCCCAAGGAGAATCGCCGGATAAATTACTCCAGGAAAAAAATTTAGAGCTGGAAAAAATAGAAGAGTTAACTGAGCAAAATCAAAGCTTTGAATTGATGAGTTTTGGCATAAAATTAGACGGCAAGTTTCCCAAGGAAATTGCTATTTTAGAAGTAGAATCGCCTGGTAATAATCATATAGTTATTCGCTGCCATAATCAATTGTTAAAACTACACGAACAATTAAAGACTGACCCGATTGAAGCCCCAGAAATATCTTTTGTGAAAATGATGGAAAAAACTATCGGTACAATGCGGATGTTTTCTCAAAAAAATTCTCAGGCTAAGAAATTGAGGGGATGGTTGGTCAAATTACAAGAAAGACTAGAGCAGAATTACCAAAATAATTTATCTTATTTAATTATTAATGACCGTACAGATTTTGAAATTCCTTGGGAAATGTTGGAACTGAAAAAGAATAATTATTTAGGAGCTAACATTGTTACAGTAAGATGGCAAGATATTACCAATCCAGAAGATTTAGACGATGTTAATAGCTTAATCAATTTAGAAGTTGCAGAAAAAAAATGTTCTGGAAAAATGGTGGCTTATCTAAATACCAAAGATTTACCGAGCGTAAAGGAAGAAAAGAAGTTTCTAGAAAAGTTCAATCCGACTATTTATGACAATGTACGAGATTTTTTTAATGATTTAGATGCAGTTAATTCAGAGGTTAGTTTAGTTTTTATTGCCAGTCATGGCTTTTTTGGAGAGAATTTATCTCAAAGCACATTAGGAGAAGAAGACAAGAGACAACAAATATCTTTAACTCAGTTATATGAATACGATTTTGATTTTTTAGCAAACGGTTCTAGCATTGTTTTTATGAATACCTGTCACTCTGGACGTTTACAACAAGATGATACTTTAAAAATTATCGACCCTAACCCTCAAACCGGGCAATATTATCCCGCAGGTTTTTCTACATTTTTCTTAGAAAAAGGAGCTAAAGGAGTGATAGGAACCTTATGTAAAGTTGCAGATAAATATGCAGCCAAAATTTCTCACAAGTTCTTTGAAGAACATCAAAAATATCCCCATCTTTCTGTGGCTACAATATTAAAAAATATCCGGCAAAAAGCGGCTAATGAATATCAGTGTCAGAAAGGTAATGATGAGAATAGATATTTATTTCTTTTTACTTTCATGTATATTTATTATGGCAACCCCTTGACTAAATTAGAGCTGATAAAAAAATAAGGTAAATATTATGTCTGAATAATTAAAGATGTCATTGCGAGTGGAACGTGGCAATCTTGTTTCAGTTATCGTTTAATAATTTTTCCCTATGGTGAAAATGTCATTGCGAGTGGAACGGAGTGGAGCGTGGCAATCTCCCTACAATCTAAACTAACACCCTAGAGAGATTGCTATCCTTACGGACTGCTTCGCAAACACTGTCGTTTGCTATCGCAAAGCTGCGCTTTTCATGTCGGCGACAGCCGAAACGCAATGACAAGTATAATAGTTCCATAGAATGATATGTCTGAAGTAATTTAAACCTAGCAATTTCAAATTATATTTTCCTCCTAATTCCTACTCCCTATTCCCTAATAAAAAGATGAACGACACTCAACAATTACCTATATCAATTCAACCCATAATTAACTATCCCCGTGCAGCAGAAGTGGGTAAAAAATATTTGATGGAAATTGATATTAAACAAACGGGGGATTTTGAAAAATGGAATTATGAGGAAGAAGAATATCCCATTTATTGTCGGGTAGATACTTATTGTGAAGGGGATAATACTCCATTGTTTAAGATTAAAACTATCGGCGAACCCGCAGTAGTTTTACATCGGTTTGGGGGAACTTACGGTGCAGCAAAATTTTTATTAACTGCTGCTCAGAAGGAGATGAAAGGAGAGATTAGAGTAACTTTAGTTAATGGTTGGGGCGTACATTTAAAAACCTTGTGTTTGGAAGATGTGGCTGTTGTTACAGAGAAACAATCAGTTGTTGCTGCATCTGCATTTAAGGTTACTTTAAAAAGCACTCCATCACTACAATCATTTGAATTTGAGACTGAAGTTGCTACTAATCCAGTTAAAAAGAATGCTGAAACTGTAGTTGCTGTTGGAATGAATACTGAAACTTTAGTTGCTGTTAAAATAAATCACGATCGGATAAATACTGAACCTTTAGCTGCTGTTGAAATAAATACAGAAACTTTAGCTGCTGTGGTTTTACAAGAATTGCAAACTGCTGCCAAAACTAAGCCGGCAAAAGCTCAAACTGTAGCTATGCGAATAGCTCAAGAAGTAGAAAGGATTTGCTTAAAGAGTAATCGTATTCA
>NZ_JAAHGT010000289.1 GCF_010672385.1 Okeania sp. SIO2F4 | reverse complement strand
AAAAGCCTTATTAATTCAGCAAAATTTACCGAAGAATAAAGGTATCAAGCCTTCTATTTCAAGAGAAAAAAGTGCTCTTGAATTTCCTTATATTCAATTCCCGAACGGTTTTCATTGGTGCATCTCAATTAAGCTATAAGTAATTATACTCAAGAAGAAGGAAGACTCAAACCACTTGGTTAATTCAGACGATAGAGCATCCTGATGTTTTAGACTTTGCGATCGCGTCCAAGACGAATGAAAATCAAGCAGCAAAAGCACCATTAAGATAAGCACACCGATGCTGGAGTATACAAGGCACATTATTTCGTGACCATTGTGCCCCTGGCAACTTGAGCAGTAAACCAATTTGCTTAACTAAAGATTCAACTGCTCCAGAACCTACTGAACCTCCTATTGCAAGTCTTGCTTGGTAGTTAATAATACGAGATTGATGCTTTTTCAAGTATTGAATAAAACCATTTGAACCTCGACATCTGTGTTGACTTAGATAGCGGATGGCATTAGTTAATTGGCCTTGCCAAAGATAATGTCGCGCTTGAGCAAGTTGAACCTGAGTCCCTTGCATTTTGTGCAAATTCTCCATTAAATGATACCAGTCTAATATCTCTTCCCTTTGCTGTGCTGTACCTACAGCCGCGAAGATATTCCACACTCCGTCATGTCCGTCTCCGCGCGCAGGCTAACTTTTCACTCAGAGGTTGGCCATTAATCCAAGACCATAAACCTTCATTATCTTTGAAAAAGCCCATCTTCACTTGACCTTGAATATTTAAAGCTTTATATTCTCGCCATTCACTGACCTGCCCTTGTGGAGTGCGTAACCTTACCATCCCTCCATCCAAGCTGATTTCTCTGATTGGCTCTTTCAGGCTTACTTCCTCCCATTCGTGCCGCCCTACCATTCTCTGGAGGGTACGCGCGAGAAATTTTAATTCCGGTTAAAGTTTCTATATCTTCAGAAGCCCTTTGATAGGATTCATTGGCGCTGACCAGAAGACAGCATTTTTGCAAGTAAGGACTCCAACGACTCCCTTTTTTCAACTTTAACCTTTTGGCCTGTCCTGTAGTTATAGAGATTTTTCCTAAAAGACTGTTTATGGTTCGACTTTTTCCTGTGGTTGTGCCTGTCTGTGTTTTGATAAAAAAAATCCTAGTTGAGGCGTGATGTGTTCTTGGACTAAACTTCGGAGTTGCTTCTCTATTCCTTCCATAGTTTTGAGTTCCATGGGGTCAGCTTCTGAATGGAGTATAAGAGCGATCGCTTCCAGGTGTTCAGTAAGTTCAGCTTTGGTTTGAGAATTCATAGGTCATTTTTGGTAACAACTATTCTCAAATTATGCCTCTATTGTTCTTTTTTCTTTCTTAAGTACAATTACTTATCGCTTAATTGAGATGCACCCTTTTCATTGAGGTAATTATCCATTATCAATTATCAATTAATGAAAGATCCTAAATTCCCATCTTTCCTGCTCCCTACTCCCTACTCCCTATTCTGAGGTAAATATTTTTTACCGAATTATTAATTATTAATTGTTAATTAAATAATTGTGGTTTAAAGCCTCCCCTTGGATAGGGGAAAAAAGCGGTCGAGGGATGGCGAGGTCTCCTCGCTTGCCTCCAATCGACCAAGAGAGCGGTCGGAAAGCGGAGCAGTCCGTTAGGATGGGATGGATGGGTTGCCTAACCATATCCAATCTCCCCTTGAGAAGAAATGATATTTCCCAATCTTCAATTCGGTAACGGTTTTAACCTTCTTGTAATTATCAATTATACATTATCAATTATCAATTAATGAATTGTTCCCTATCCTAAATTCCCATCTTCCCTACTCCCTACTCCCTACTCCCTACTCCCTATTCTAGAATATTCATTCTTCTTCATCACTTCTAATACTGCCGTCTGGCATAATTGTATTATCAAAAATTACGTTGTTTAAGTTGGCATTATTAAGGTTAGCATTAGTAAAATTAGCATTAGTTAAATTTGAATAACTTAAGTCAGCATTTTCTAAATTGGCATTAGTAAAATTGGCATCGTTCAGGTCTGTATCGCTCAAATTTGCACCACTTAAATTAGCATTACTAAAATTAGCCGAACATAATTCATATTCAGATAAATCTATATTTCTTAAATCTTTACCACTTAGATCGGTTTCCGGACCAACAAACATTAATCCTGCTTCATTAGGGTCAATATCTGGTGGCAAATCTTCTAGATCTAAATAAAGAGCATCTTGAAAATTCACATCAGTATAGTTTGCTTCGCTCCAACCAGACATACCTTTAATATGAGCATTACTGAAGTCAGCATTACTAAAATTTGAACCCTGAATATAAACATCATAAAAAGTTGTGTGACTGAGATTAACATTGCTCAAATTACAATTATCAAAAGTAACTTCACTTAATTGAGCATGACTAATATTTGCACCAGTCAAATTACAGTTATCAAAAGTTGATTGAAATCCACCCATTTGATTTAAGTTAGCATTAGTAAAATTGGAATTGTCTATGGTGCTATGGTCATAACTTGTATCTGTTAAATCTGCATTGGTTAAATCCAGATTTTGCCAATATATTCCTTCTAAGTTGACGTGGCTAAGATTAGCATTTCTGAAAGTAGAAAATACTACTTCCGCACTAACTAACTGAGCATTACTTAAATTAGCATTATCTAAATTGACATTTTGTAATTTTGCTCTGCTCAGGTTGCAGTTGCCTAAGTTAATTTCTTCTAGAGAAATATTGCTTAATTCAAGATATCTGAATTCCATGCCAGAAAAATCTCTTTCTCCAGCTTGATAACGTTGGATTAATTCATCGCTATTCATATTTTTTCCTCCAGCAGTAACTGAGAAAATAATATCATATAGCAGAAGAAAGAAGGAAGAAGGAAGAGGCAAGAAGGAATAAGGAAGAATATTGCTTTAATTATCTTTACTTTATAAAGTAGGGAGTAGGGAGAAATAATTGATTTGATTTTTGATTATTGGAGATGTCTATTAACTATTACAGCAGTTTCCGAAGCTATGAGGTACAGTTGTTTTTATTCTTTTCTGTTCCCATATCCTATATCCGGTGTTCCCTCAAAGCTAAAATTTTGTACCTCACGGGCAACGGGAAATTCTGTCAGAGATAATTCTAGAATTTTCATTCTTATTCATCACTATCAAAGTTCCGAATATTGCCGTCTGGCATAATTGTGTTATCAAAAATTACGTTGTTTAAGTTGGCATTATTAAGGTTAGCATTAGTTAAATTAGCATTAGTTAAATTTGAATAACTTAAGTCAGTATTTTCTAAATTGGCATTAGTAAAATTGGCATCGTTCAGGTCTGTATCGCTTAAGTTTGCAGCGGTCAAGTTTGCATTAGTAAAATTAACTTCAGATAAATTAGAACTCGACAAATCTATATTTATTAAGTCTTTGCCACTTAAATCTGCTTCAGGACCAACAAATATTAATCCTGCTTCATTAGGGTCAATTTCTGATGGTATATCCTGTGGAGATAAGTACCAAGCATTCTGAAAATTAATATTAGTATAGTTGGCTTTGCTCCAATCGAAGATATCTTGAATTTGAGCATAACTAAAGTCAGTATTACTCAGATTTGAACCCAGAAGATTAATACCAACAATCGTGTGACTGAAATTCGCATTGTTTAAGTTACAATCATCAAAACTAACTTCACTTAATTGAGCATGACTAATATTTGCACCAGTCAAATTACAGTTATTGAAAGTTGATTGAAAACCCCACATTTGAGTTAAATTAGCATTAGTTAAATTTGAATTTTCTCTGGTGCTATGGTCATAAGATGTATCTGTTAAATCTGCATTAGTTAAATCTATATTTTGCCAAGATATTCCCTCTAAGTCAACGTGACTTAAATTCGCATTATGTAAATTTACATTTTGCAATTCTGAGCTTTCGAGGTTGACAGAACTGAGGTTAATTTCTTCTAGAGAAATATTGCTTAATACCAGATGTTCTAATACCACACCAGAAAAATCTCTTTCTCCAGCTTGGTAACGTTGTATTAATTCATCGCTATTCATATTTTTTTCTCCAAAAGTAACTGATAAAATAATTCCTATTTTGGTTGTGAAAAAAAATTATTGGAATTAGGCAATAGCCATAATAATTTCAGAGTTGTTATGTATTTTTAGATTTTTTACCGAATAATTAAGGTTTAAATCCTCTCCTTTAAAGGAGAAACAAGCAGTCGTTTGTGGAGCATGACCTAGGATGGGATGGATGGGTTACCGGCGCCATATCCAATCTCCCCTTGATCAGAAAAAATTTTCACGCTCCGCGTCAATCCAATCCGTTTTAGGGAGAGATAATTATCAATTATTCATTATCAATTATTGAAACATCATTTAGAATTGATATATATAGTAATTAGTAATTAGTAATTAGAACTTACAGCAATGCATGAGGATGCTGAGGTACACTCATAAGACTACTTTTATATTCTCTGTTCCCCGTTCCCTGTTAAGTGTTCCCTAGGACAATAAAACTTTGTACCTCACGCGCGGGCGTGAAACTGCTGTAAGTCTCAGTATTTTAGTTTAGATTGGTTTTATAGAGACTTTGTAAATTTGTTTTTATAGAGGTATTTTTAGAAAATATTTATCAAAATATAGCAATCAGGAATCATTTATGAGATATTTAAGAACAATTAAAAACAATCAAAATTCTTTTATATTCTGACTCCTGACTCGGTCCTCCTGACTCCTCATTACCACTAAAATATTACAACTGAAATATGATTGCTATAGTACAATCTAAAGCTTCAATAAAAAAAAACCCGCTTCTCTGACAGGGACGAGGGTTAGGTTTTTGAGTTTTTATTGCCTGAAAATTTAGCCAATATTACGTAATCCTAACCCTGTCAAGGTTAATAGTCCTAAAATTGTAGCTGGTTCGGGGGTGGATTTGTGTTGGGTTTGAATATCAAATTTCCAAGTTTCAACTGAGTTTTGTGGTGGTACAGAACACTGAATTATATCAACAGTAACTGAGTCATCCGTAAAGGAAATATTGGAAATTAGACTTGGATTACCAGATTCTTAGAAATAAATAGAAGAAATATCTAAAACATAAGAGATTGCTTCCTTCCACGATTTCCAGTCGCTGCGGACTTTACAGTTAGTGTTTATTCAGACATAATATTACACAAACGATACAAAAGCACAGTATCTAATCACCTCATAAAAAAATATGGAAATACTAGAAATATTCCTTTAATTTTTAGTATTTATACTAATTTTTGCCAGAATATTTAGGGTATTGTTTTGATAAAAAAAGCATTTGTAGGAATCATTATTCTACTGAACAGCGATGAATTCATGCTATCTGATTCAAAAATAAAACACTGTCCGTAATGTACCAGTAAAAATTGTACCATTACTCTTTTGATTACTAGAATCAAAAACGGCTTGGAATACAGGAGAAATTGAAATATTATCATTCACAGCATAACTATAAAAAACTTCTAAATTGGTCTGAGTAGAATTGCCAATTTCATTGACAACAAAAGGTTGCCCAACAGCCACTCCCACACGATCGCCTTCTTGCAAAACATCTAATCCAGAAAGACCTGCCATCCAATAATTAGGATTAATATCACCAAAATCTGTATCCTTATAACTACTATAACCATAGCGACCAAACACAGCAAACTTAGAAGCAAAACCCCACTCAAAATTCACTCCTACCGCATCAAAACGGCGAGCAAAAACTCTACCTCCACTGTAAATTAAACGTAGACTAAACTTAGACGAAGGATTATATTCAAACTCCACCATTCCTTGATGAAAACCAAATAACCCCCGCGAACCCCTACCGTCAGAATAGAGTAATGATGTAAACGCAGAAACAGGCAAAGGACCTTGACCATTTTGAGTAGGATTGTCAGAGTCTGGAGAAATGTACAAAGCACGAAGGTTAAAAGCGCTACCTCCAGGGTTCCATTGTAATATTGCTCCACCACCAATGCCATCAACTGGAAATATGACATAGTTATAAACCAGGTTTGATGTAGAAAAGTCGCGGAAACTTAAAGCAGCGTAGCTATTATTATCTATATAATCCAACGCTTCAATTAAAGGTCCTATAGATAGAGACAAATTTTCCACTACCTGAAAACTGTAGAAGACTCTTCCAATACCAACTTCGTCATCTCGTGGAGGACGACCACTAACATCCAGAACACTGCCAAAGTTAGGTTCGAGTATTGCGTTAGCATTATCAAGAAAACCATTGCTACCAGTATCAACCCGCAGTTTTAATAAGTCTGTGCCTCGGAAACTGGTATCAAAATCTAAAGCTACTCGATATAATAAAGTAGCTTGAGGGTTTTCGTCTGCTAGCTCCCTTCCATTAGGACCAATGAGGCGATCGCCATCAAACCCACCAGCATTCACGGCAAAAATTGTCTGACCGTTTAATTTTGTGGTCGTGGAAAACTGCTGTGCTTCCAAAGCATCCACTCGGTTTTCTAACCCATCCGTGCGTGCTTTGAGGTTAGCTATTTCTACCTGAAAATCTTGTATCAGTCTTTCGACAACTATCAAGTCATCTTGTTGAACTAATTCCCCTTGACTTTCTGCCAGAAAACTTTCCAGAGTTTGCCAACAAGCATTTAAAGCTGCTGCAAATTCATATCTAGTTATGGCGCGGTTGCCTCGATAAGTATTGTCAGGATAACCAGAGAGACAGTCGTAGCGATCGCGCAAACTAAGTAAAGCTGAATAAGTCCAATCAGTAGGTAAAACATCATCTAGTTGATAGACAGGTATTTGTTGGGTAATGGCGTCATTTGGTTTGGTCTCGCTAAATTCTTCAGTATAGTTTTGAATTTGCCCCATTAACTCCTGGTTATCTTCCGTGGCCAGAGTTTTTCCACTGTTTAAAGATAATAGATTGATTAGTGTCAAACTGATGAGGATGAAACTTTTTTCTTTACCATGACTTTTGAATAATTGCAAGCTATTTCCCCCTCAACCTAAAATAGTTTATTCTGAAGTCAGATTTTATCAGAGGAGGGGTCATTTGAGTTATTAGTACCTCTTGGAATAGGGAGGCTTGAAGCACTGAGTTTTCTTTTTTTTATTCCCTTTAAAGGGGAGGCTTTAGAGCTTATTTTCTAGTAAATTATATATAATCCGAGTAATTAATTATCGTATGACAAATAAAGTCAAAAGTTAAAAGTAAGAATTTAAGCAAGAAAATTATTTAAGAGTTTACCGAGTAAGGTCTATCTTGATGTGAAGTAGCAAATGCGATAATGGTATAACCGAATTTCATATTAGATAAATAGATATAGTTGAACGAACTGAAATTGATATTAGAGAGATATAAAAAAAGTAGCTACATACATTTTACTATAGAAGCCCTGAAGGTATCTCCATAAAAGAGGGAATAGGGAGAATTAATTGATAATTTATGGGTAATAATTGATTGGATTTGGGATTTTTGAAGAGGTCTAATATACTCCATCTCCCCACAGTCCCCACACTCCCTATATTTAAGTACGCAAATAGATACGCTTAGGAGTTCTATATATTAGTAGTTAAAACTAGCGGAGAAACATTAGTTCTATTGTGTACTTGTTCGTAGGCAATTATTCCTCCCCTAAGTGGGTAAGTAACGATCGCTTCTGGTGGAAGAATAGCATTTGTTTCAAACAAGGGAGTGAGTGCTGCCAAAAGTTTCCCACATTGAGTTACGTCAAAAGCTCGACTATCTACCCCAAACAAGCGCAACTCCCGGTGATAAAAATCCCGGAGGTCAAAACAAACTTTCGCTTCTTTTGGTGGAGCGCTAATAGCGACCAAACGACCTCTAGGACTGAGGGTCCACATACTATTTTCTAACATAGAACCCCCCACTGTATCCAATACCACATCCACACCTTTACCTCCAGTAGCAGCTAAAACAGCAGAATTAAGATTTTCCGTTGCCAAATTAATCACGATATCAACACCAGATGTTTCAACTATTGGATAATCTGATTCCCGTCGCACTGTACCTAAAACTTTAGCTCCCTTCCATTTTGCTATTTGAATTGCAGCTTTACCAACCCCACCTGTTGCTCCCACTACCAAAACAGTTTCTCCAGAGTTTAAATTTGCAGCTTCAATCAAAGATAACCAAGCGGTAATATATCTGACTCCGATAGTTGCTGCTTGTATCATGGATATATTTTTCGGTTTGGGTTGTATTGCGACCACAGGTAATACCAAATGAGAAGCGTGGGAACCATCGCGGATAAATCCAATATCGCCTCCTGTTCCCCAAACTTCAGTACCAATTAGATTTGGTTCACCTGCGACGACAACTCCAGCAAAATCTCTACCGGGTGTGCGTGGAAGAGTAGTATTTTCCATAACTCCCAAAATATTTTTCACATCGCTGGGATTAATAGATGCTGCATGAACTTCAACCAACACTTCACCTGGTTGCAAAACGGGAGTGGGAAGTTCTTCAAGTTTGAGTTGAGTCGTTGGAGAACCGAAATTGTTAAAGCGAATGGCACGCATAGTTAAAATTCCTGTTTATTTTGTATAAAAATTTAGGTGTAGTAGCGCGTTTAGCTTGAAAATGTGAGTTAAATCTAACCCCCCAACCCCCTTCCCTACAAGGGAAGGGGGAGAATATTTTCCCCCCTCTCCTACAAGGAGAGGGGTCGGGGGAGAGGTCTTCGGGGTTGCTCGCTCCTTACCCACAATTTTAGTCTAGACTAGCTAGTAGGGTAGTGGACCGACACACCTTAAATGGTGCATTAGATGGGGAGGGTGATGGGGGGATGGGGTGATGGGGAGATAGGGTGATTACAAAAAAAGCGCTCTGCACAGTTTTAGCTGTGTCAGTCTAGTAGGTTGCAATAGTTATAAAAAAGTCTTAGTTTGTAGTTGCGCTTTAGCGCTGCTAGAGATATTTGGAGCGCTTTAGCACAACGATGAGAGCTACTATATAACTATATAATATATAAGATAAGAATTGATACATCTAAAATGGTGCCCTGCGACGGATTTTTAAATCACTTTGCAACGAATAATTGTCGCCGTCTAATACACCCTACTGGACTGTTTCAGCTAAAACTGTGCATTAGGAAGTAGGGTAGGGACGTTGCATAAGGGCGTCCATACGGGAGTAGGGGAGAAAAACTGTTGTTGGGTTTCATCCCTCAACCCAACCTACATCTATTGCAACATTTAAGATGAAACAGTCTACTACTGGAGGGGTAGTGGTAGGTTCATCTCAATATTTCATCTTGTCTATCTAAGACTCAAAAGTTGTTGCTGTGGTTTTTTCCAGAAAATTGTCAAGAATAAAATACTTAAAGCTGAAACGAGAACAAATAAACCAACGCCACAAACTCCGTTCCATTGCCAATTACTCCAAGCATAGTTACCACAGTAAGAACCCATAGCTCCTCCCACAAAATAGGAAACCATATAAACCGTATTCAGACGACTATGTATTTTGGCAGGCAAACTATAAATTTGTGCTTGGTTAGAGATATGAGTTGTCTGCACTCCCAAATCTAACAGCATCACTCCCAAAATTAGACCCCATAATTCATATCTTGCTAAAGAAAATACTAAAAATGATGAACTAGAAATCACAACACCTAACATAGAAATCAATCTAGGATTTTTTCGATCTGCCATTCGACCAGCAATTATCGCTGTTATAGCTCCAACAATACCAACCAAACCAAACATTCCTGCTACTTGACTACTATAGTTTAGGGGTGGCGCTTTCAGGAAAAAAGCCATTGTACTCCAGAAAATACTATAAGCAGCAAAAGACATTGCTCCAATTAAAGCTACTTGTCGCAATAATAATTGTTCTCGAATTACTTGTCCCAAAGAGAGAATCAATTTGGGGTATGAGAGAATTACAGAGGGTTTTGCTTTTGGCAGTACAAATTTTGATACTACTGCTATTAAAATCATCAACCCACTAGCAAAGAAATATATTGCTCGCCAACCGAAATTTGCTCCGACGAATCCGCTAGTTATTCTAGCTAAAACAATCCCAATGAATAAACCACTCATCACAGTTCCCACAGCTTTGCCACGTTTTCCTGGTTCTACTAAAAAAGCAGCAAAAGGTACAACAAGTTGGGGAACAATTGCCGTCATACCAATAAGTAAACTCGCAACAATTAACCAAGTAATATTAGGAGACATAGCTGCTGTTACTAACGCCAGAGCAGTTGCCATCAGCATTGTCACTATTAAGCGTCGTCGCTCCATGATATCGCCCAAGGGTACAAATAGCAGTAATCACAAGGA
>NZ_JAAHGT010000288.1 GCF_010672385.1 Okeania sp. SIO2F4 | reverse complement strand
TGGTTTAGTTTCACCAGGAATTCCCCAAGACCAAGTATTACGAAACCAAAGAGTTGGCGCTAGATGTAACTCTTTAGCTTCTGAACCGCGATTAACAACGGTGATTTGAATCAGAATATCTTCGGGAGAATTTTTAGCATACTCTACGAATACATCAAAATAGCGGTCATCATTAAATACTCCCGTATCTATCAACTCAAATTCTGATGCTCGAGAATTTTCTGCTTTTCTGCGACCATTTTCGTTAATTAACCATTCATAGGGAAAAGCACTGTGGGGGTATTTGTACAACCCTTTCATGTAAGAGTGAGAGGGGTATTATCCAAATAAAAGTAATATTCTTTGACATCTTCCCCGTGATTTCCCTGACTATTAGTTAATCCAAATAGTCTTTCTTTGAGCATGGGATCTTCTCCATTCCAAAGAGCGATCGCAAAACAAAGACGTTGCCGTTCGTCGGAAATACCCATAATCCCATCTTCGCCCCAGCGGTAGGTACGAGAGCGAGCTTGATCGTAGGAAAGATTGTCCCAAGCATTACCATCAGCAGTATAATCTTCTCGAACTGTTCCCCATTGGCGATCGCCTAAATAAGAACCCCAGCGTTTCCACTGTTTTTCAGAGTTACGTTCTTCAATCAGTCTTTTTCTTTCTTGTGTATCTTCAATCTTGACCATGGTTTTTTCTCTTTATAGAAGACATATCTGCTGCAAATGACCCTTAATTATGAATCAAAGGCCAAAATCTAGTTTTTGGAGATGTCCAATGGATCAACTATTAGAAATAGTCTTAATTAGATAGTTTTTTGGCGATTTATAGCCAATTCCTCAGCAACTAACACATCCATAATATAGGAATTTACCTCATCTAAAAATTTAGATTTGTTGCAAATTAATGTAGATATGTTAAGATATATTATTGATATTTTTGGCGTTGGTAATTTGAGGTATGATATCATGTCTGGATCGGAGCGCGATCGAACTCCATTCCGTTTACGCGACCAAAAAACTTTCTCCTTCTATTCCTCTTTCTTCTTCTTTATTCATCGACATCGCCCCAATTTTCGTCGTATCTACCAGCCGCGCTCTGGGGTCAAACTCCGCAGTTAAACCACGACTACCAGCATTAATATCTAAGAGCAAACTATCAACCACATCTGTTTCTCCTAAATTCATTGGACCACCTCGCACACCTCTAGCAGTAGCGATCGCCTGCAACATTTTCAAAGACTCTCGCAACGGTGCCACACTAGCAATAACTAACACTTCAGTATTTCCCAATGGTTTACTTACAGTCAACTTAAACCGATCTTTTCCCGGTTGAGGCAATAACTTAGTTTCCCCCTTTTTCAACAATGCAGCATCTACTCCTTCTACCCAAGTATTGGGAAACACTATTCCCATTTCCCCACCTGCATCAACAACCAACACCGCCACATATAAATTCCTGTCTTCCTGGTTTATCACCTCTAACTGTACCTGAGTACCTAAAGGTAACAACGGTACTCCCGCTTCAACTTTTATGGGAGTAGTTGTCGCAACTTCCTCTTCCTAATCGTAATTAGCAATAACACAAAGAAAATTATGAGAAACCATATTCTATTCCGTAAATCATTTTTCTTAGAAGAACTTTTATGATTTTGCATAATTTAACTCCTAAATTTGCAGACACTTAACTATATCTGTGGGCAACTTACAATTTTTATACAACTTATAATTATTTTGTAGTTATAGCAGTCGAAGCAAAGGTTAGGACATCTCTAAATCCTGAAATCCTTTGACAGTTTACTATTCCCTATTCCCTATTCCCTATTCCCGATTCAAGGAGCGCTATAAAATTTATTATCTTGGCCTTCTAACAAGACCTACTAGACTGACACAGCTAATTAATTTTGTTCATTAGATTATTGGGTGAGGGAGGGTTCATCCGATAATTTGTAACACCATTAACTTAACGCGGAACCGCTCCTACTATTGCAAAATTTTAGGTGTTTCACGCTACTACTGAGATTGAAGCTGCATAAAATATCTTGAGTCGAGAAGTCTGGTTTATTCGTTTTGATCAAATATTTATAGCCTGTCCCGATTAACCCAACTTCTTCAGGAATAAATTGTATAAGTCCTATAGACTTCTGGTGGAAAAGAGGGAGTAGGGAGTAGGGAGTAGGGAGTACGGGGAAAGAATTCATGATTTCTGCGTATGGGATTGATTTGATTTTTAGGTAGTCCTGCATGGTAATGGTGAGGATATATATTTTTTAATTTCTCCGACACTCCCCATCTCCCCATCTCCCCATCTCCCCATCTCCCCATCTCCCCATCTCCCCATCTCCCTACACTCCCGATGCTTCCTTTACCATTACGCGAGCACCACCACCGATTTTTAATTATCACGCCTATGTCCTAATAATATTCAGGCGATCGCTAACTTTGAATAGAAGTAGTATTTCATCGCGTCTAGGGAGGGTGATGTTGGTCACAAAAATTGCTTATGTGCTTCACTTTGTGGTGGCAGAATAACTCACTCTCCTGATATCGAAAAATCACTCTCGACTTCAACTACAAGTCACCACTATAACGAAAAAAACGAAAGATGATTAAAGTATAGAGTTCAAGGTAAGTTCCATGCTTCAAATTAAATTACTCCCTGGTGCAATCAACGAAATCATGGCTTCTGTTGCCGAAAATTCTTCTCTGACTGAATCAGACCGTTATGGCCTTATGGCTGCTGTGTTGGATGATTCTATAAGTGAAGAGGAGCGTTGCAGCGTTAATAGATTGTTGCGTTCTGTTGTTAAAGGACGGGTGCAGTTAAGATAAATGTTTGTCTCTCACTATTTGTCCAACTTCTGAACTAGACATCATATAAATTCAGAAAAAGTTTAAAAAAAATCATCAATTAGTATTGGCAAAATTACGGATTTCTACCCATTCTTTATCTGATAAAGGTTCAGTAATTAACTGAATTTTAAAACATTCACTAGCTGCTCTAATTAACGCTTCAATAATCTGATTAATCAAATCTTCTCCCCTATCATTTGCAGATAAAAAAGATGTAGAAATATCAGAAACAACCGGGGATGGTTGAGAGTTAAAAACATAACTAAAAAACTCAACATCAGGTGCTAAAATCATAGAACCATGTTGTAATATTGCCCCTTTTTTTCTCAATTGCGCACTACCGATTAATTTTTTCCTATTAGGTAAGATTAAATCTGCACCTGTAGAAGTTCCAAAACAGTTTGGGTTGTTAATATAGCCTCTTCCCGCACTGCCATAAACTAAGTCAATGCCAAGCGATCGCCACCCCTGGATTAAAAATTCACAAATAGCTTGATAAGACTCTATGCGACTGCCACGAAAACCGGAAGTTATTAGACTATAAGTTAAATCTCCCTGATGCAAAACAGCTCTCCCACCAGTAGGACGACGCACAATATCTACAGATGTGCCTTGCCAAGTTAAGTTTTGCCAATATTCGGGATAGCGTTTTTGATGATAACCTAGAGAAATGGCGACTGGTTGCCAAGTATAAAAACGGAGAGTCGGTGGAATGTTTCCTTGGAGATGTTGGTGTAGTAACCATTCATCTATTGCCATTTGTAATTTTCCAGTTGTTGTTAATAGAGGTATGAGTCGCCAAAACATAATAATTATGAATTTAGTTTCTGTAATTCTCGATCTTCTCAATAGACTACTCTTAATTGAGCCATCATAGAAAGTAAATAATCTGAAAAATTATTATCAACAAACCAAGACAGATTTCAATAATTAATAATTAACAATTAATAATTACCTCTTATTAAAAAAAAGAGGATTGATTCCGAGGAACTTGTTTTCTTTTTTCTCCTTGCTCATGAGAAGCTTTAAACCTTAATTTTTCGGTAAAAGTTTATATATAATCAATTTTTGAGGGAATTTTTAGGTTAAAATATTCAGCTTCCCTCAATAGTAGGGATGGCGCAAAGGTAATATATTTAGCTATACTAGATAACTGAGTTGGGAAATTCCTTCCCTCACAATATACCTAATAAATTGGTTGATTTTTTATTTTTATGAAGAACCTACTAAAAATTCTCCCTTGGTTAGTTATTGCTAGTTTTGCTTGGTCTCTTGGTTTTTTTTACAATGTTTATTTTGGCGGTCTAATTGGTCGGTTACGGGGAATGTACTACAATAAGGTGGCACTAGCTGGTGAGTTGGAGGATTCAAAAAGACTAATAATTGTTGGTGGATCGGGAGCGCACTACACTGTCAATTCTCAGCTAATGGGGGAAAAACTTGGTATCCCTGTATTTAACTTTGGCTTGGATGGTAATTTGGGTCTAAATGTAATCTTTCCAACTATTTTGGAGCAAGTTCGTCCAGGAGATATTGTGTTGATAATTCCTGAATACTTAATGCTTTTGGATGAGGATGGAATAGGCGATCGCTCTACTTACTTTGGGTTCGCTATTGGAAAACCAGGATTAGGAGGAATTCCACCTAAGAAGTTTGGCCAAGATACTTTCGGTTTAGGTGTGCCTAGTCTGAGAAGCTTGACAAAATCTACTATAGACATAGTAAAGAAGGCAGAAGATCCAGACTATGTTCCAGACTACTATGCCGATCCAATTACAGATTGGGGCGATCCAACGAAAACATGGGAGCGCAAAGCTGAGTGGTGGGAAATGAAAGTTGGCAAACCCATTACTCCTCATTCAATTGCACGAATTAAACAATTTCGAGAGGAGTTGGAGGCTAAAGAAGCAACTTTGATCGTCTCATTACCTTTGATTTATGGTAGTACAGATGAAAAAACTATGAAGAATGTTAAGAAAACTGCTGAAGAGTTAAGCAAAATTGCTCCTACAATTTATGACAAAGAATCATTAAATTTGTGGACTGACTCCAATTTATTTGCTGATACTCACTACCACCTTAAAGAAGAAGCACGGGTTATGCGGTCAAAAGAGTTAATTGAACAACTGCAACCTATAATAAATTAATAGATAACTAATAGATATCTGGAAAAAAGAGGGAGTAGGGAGTAGGGAGTAGGGAGTAGGGGAAAAGAATTGACGGTTTCTGCGTATGGGATTGATTTAATTTTTTATTTGTAGAGATGTCTAATAGACATCTCTACAAAAGAATTTAGAGATATTCTATACAACCTTCCTAAAAGGGTTTTACAAAAGGAATATTTAATTTCTGTTCTGGAGATGTCTAAGACCATTTCTCAAAAACTTTTCTAAATTTTATTGATTAGGGGAGTAGTAGGGAGGTTGCATGCAACGTCCGAGAGCAAGAAGTAAACATAAAAATAATTAATACGCTCCTGGCTAATAATTATCAAAAAAGTTCCATGCGCCCTTTTTAATTACTTAATAATTGAAGAGTCGTCTAAGTATAGCATTAGTTTTGGGAATTGGTATAAGACCAAATTTAAAAAAGAATTTGACAAATAATTTAGGGTCTTAAGAAGGAAGAGGGAAGAAGGAAAAAGGTAAGAAAGAAGGAAGGAAAATGATAAATTTTCTCCCTCCAAATCGAGAAATTTTTACAAAAAATCAGCAGTTATAATTAGAGCAACCTTGATTTGTAGCAAACATTTATCGCACCTGGTATAATACCAAATTTCAACACAATAGTTAGAGTAAAATAACTTGCAAAACTATTAAAAGATTTCCTTTCCTCCTAGGAAAAAAAAATTTGTAGGAATATTTTTTTCAACTTGCCTAATAAACATAGCGGTGAAAAAGAATGTAGAGATATTCCATAGAACATCTCTGCAATAGTTGATGCAAAAAGCTTCTTAATATCTCGATGTATCTTTATATTTATTGCCCAAACTCTTCAGCTAAAGGCTCATCATTTTCATCAGCAAGATTCGCAACAATAGTAATTGCCCGCGAAATTTCTCCAGGAGATAATTCAGCCACAGTACGAGTTGCTACAACTACAATTTGATTGTCCACAATAGCAAAATGAGATTCCATAGTCAATAACCAATTCATTTGTAATAATCTACGCATCAACTCTGGTTCATTTTTTGCTGGTAACTTCAATACATAAGACCAAACCGTTAAAGTATCATCATCAGTTTCTCCAGTCAATCTTACATATACATCCACAGTGCCATATTTAAACTTCCACAAATGGCCTGCTTCATTTTGAGCTACCATTACCTTTTGCTCTTCTGCCATACTGGCAATGACAGTCTCAATCTCTTCTATATAGCTAAGACTGGTTTCATCTTCGGTTAGTTCATTAATATTTGCTTCCTCAATAGAAGGGTTGTCCACAGAAACAGTTTCAGGGTTGTTAGTCGTCATAATTACTTATACCTATAGGAACATCATCCATCTATCACCAGCATCAGCCTTGAATCTATTCTAATTACGAGCAATGCTGATAATATAACAGTACCTTTTTACTTTACTAAGTTCGTTTAACTCAAATTAATTAATTAGAATTAGAAACTAAAGATTTTTTTTCAAGTTAAACTAATTAATTAAAATGAAAAACTAAAAAATATTTTTCCCGACAATTTAAGAAGCGATCGGTAATCTTAATTATTAGAGAAAAAAAATGACAGAAGAAGCGAGCAAAATTAATCAAGAAGACCCATCTGAAAAAGACCCTTTTTCTATGGTAGAGAACGAAGCTTCTCAAATTGAACATCTCTACGAAGGTGCCCCTTGCTGCATATATGATGTAGACATAGCACTTTCTCTTTTGCCTGTTTGGTTTATAGACAGAATGATGACTGATATTTGGGAATTTGGGCTATTACTAACAACAGGACAAATGATAATAATAGAAAGTATCAACGCGGTTTCTATAGATGTGAATCAGGAATTGTGGATTGAAGTTTCACTCCAATCTGAAAATCTCTTTGACGATGATGATGCACAACATTTTTATGGTCATCTTTACACGGAGAACAAAAAGATAATTCGTGGAACTGATTCACAGAGGAGCAAAGCAAATATAAAGGTTTCACATATTGTAGCTGCTTTCGATGTCAGAAGTTCTTAATAGTAAAACTATCAGGAGTGCCGATCGCTCAACATAAGCAATTATACCAAATCTGAATTTAGAAAAGCTGATTTATAGATTCTCTCTATTGCCTATTGAGCGTTACTTTTTGCTTTACCCTATAATCAGCCTATAATAACCGGATTTGGTATTAGTGTCGAATAGGAGCAATAAACTCTAATATAGGGATTATTAAAGGGTGGTACAATTACCCAAAAACTTCAAACAATTTAAGGTCTATTCTTAAAAATCTTAACCGAGAATGAAACAGCCCAGCTCTGAACCATTCTTATTTTTTCCTTAGTTGTTAGTTGTCAAGTAAGCATTCAGCTACGTAGCGGTCAGCTTTTAGCTGTTTCATAAATAATGAATATACACTCTCCATCGTCAAGGTCAGTTTTTTTTTCCAAGACTTTTAATTTTCCTTAAATCTATCAATACTAATTCCTGCTCAAAAAGCAATTAATTAATAGCTGATAGCTGATAACGAAGTTCCTCTGCAAGAGGCTAGCTAACTGCTAAATGCTTACATTGTCAATATTAATAATCAGGTTTATAACCAACCCAATATTTACTGGCAAAATGAACTTCAGTGGCAATATTTATAAAGCCTGCTTTTTCTAACCGTTCTTCTAAATTATCCATAATGTAATTTTTATAATAAGGTTCGTGGAACATTACAGGAAAATTTTCTAACATTTGTACAAAATCAGGTTCATCATAGGCTTGAATCGAATCACAAATTACAAAAACGCCTCCTGGTTGAATTACTCTAAAGGTTTCTTCTAAAACTTTTTGACGTACCATTGGTGGTAATTCATGGAAGGTAAAAACACAAGTTATTCCCTGAAAATAGTTTTCTCGGAAAGGTAAATTCTCTGCATTTCCTTGCAAAAGTTGAGGTAATTCTCCCAACTCTTCAGATAGTAATTTATTTGCTTTTTTCAAGTAATTAGGTGACAAATCAATACCATAAAGAGCAGCTTTTGGCAAAGTGGCTCGAATAAATTTTAATGTTCTGCCAGTACCACAAGCTATGTCTAAAACTCGTAATTTTTGGGGAGCGATCGCTTCTACATTTTGCCCGGAAAACAATTTTTCTAACCCCATTTTTAATGGAGCTAAAATTCGTCTGCGCATAGCATCAGCAGTACCATTAAATAAAATCTCTACTTGTAAATCATAGAGATTAGCTGACATCTCGCTTAAGTATCCATCTGTTTGATAATGGAAGTTTTGTAAATAATAATTGGGATAACCTTGAGTATCTATTTCTGGAGAAAATTCTTGATATTTCTTTTGTTGAATTTTTTCCCATACCCTAGGCATATCTAACCAAACATTAGGATAATAACTAAAAAAATATGCCCATATATTGTCGAAGATAATATTAACTGGATATATGCCTTTTTCTCCATCTGCTAAATCTTTTTGGATGATTTCATCAATGCGTTGCTGCATTTTTTGGATAATTTCAGCAGACAAAGGTTTGGTATTTAGCTTGAGGTTTGGATAAATAAATTTTCTGAGTTTAGTGGAAATTTCTTTGTGAGCTAAAGCAAAGTAAATTTTGCTTTGTTGAAATGTTTGATGAGTAAATTTTGTAATTGTATTTGGCATGATTATCTTGTTATTTTGATGTTTTTTTCCAGATTTTTCCAGCTTTTAAGTATAGCAATACTTTTGATAATTGATAAAATATCAAACCAGTTTTTATTGCTAGAGTTTATATCTCGTAGAGGTTTGCTCTCCAAACCCTTACCAAATTCAAAATTTTTGCCTATGTAGAGTTTTATCTTCTAAAATAAGCGGACTTGGTACGAGACCTAGGGTGAAAAAATAGTTGAATAAAAAATCATATAAATTGGCGAAGTAACCCATCTAATCCTCATTTTATCAAAATTTTGTTGAGGATGCAACCGAAAATCCTTTGACGCGCGATTTTTTTGGAGCTTCATAGAATGAAAATGTTTGTGATTTTCCACTAGGCGAGGCATAGAAAGCAAGGGGATGTGATATGAAAGGGAAAAAAAATAGCCTTCTTCTGGGAAGGCTAATAAAATGAAATTACTATTATCAAAACGTTGGTTGAAGACCCGCGCTCTCCCGGAGGGGAGCGTCGGGATGAAAACCAATCAATGTTGCGGGCTTACACATAGTATGTTAGAATGTAAATGTTGAAAATTAAGCAGTAGATGGTTGAAAAAGCGTACAAATTTAGGTTTTACCCTACTCCGGAGCAGGAAAGTCTGTTGCGGAGAACTTTGGGTTGTGTACGCTTAGTCTACAACAAAGCTTTGGCTGCAAGAACTCAAGCTTGGTATGAACACCAAGAACGAGTGGGCTACAAACAAACCTCAGCTATGCTAACTTCCTGGAAAAAACAGAAAGATTTAGGTTTTCTAACAGAAGTAAGCAGTGTGCCATTGCAGCAAGGCTTAAGACATTTACAAACTGCTTTCACCAACTTTTTTAGTGGACGGACTAAATATCCTAACTTCAAGAAAAAGCGCAACGGTGGCAGTGCTGAGTTTACGTCATCAGCATTCAAGTGGAAAGATGGTCAAGTATATCTAGCTAAATGTGCAGAACCATTACCCATTAGATGGAGCAGGCAACTACCCCAAAACTGTGTGCCTAGTACAATTACTGTCAAACTAGAGCCTTCACCGAAGATGGTCTGTGTCTTTGAGAGTTGATGACACCAGAGATTTAAAACTTAAGCCAGTCAAAAAAAAAGTCGGGATTGACTTAGGAATTACTAGCCTTTTAACTACCAGTGATGGAGAAAAAGTTGCCAACCCAAAGAATATTCAAAGGTTACATAAAAAACTGAGGTTGGCTCAGAAATCCCTAGATAGAAAACCCGACAAAAAGTCTAATAACTATCACAAAGCCAGGCTTAAAGTAGCCAAGATACACTCAAAAATTAAAGACTCAAGACTTGACTATACCCACAAGCTCACAACCCAACTAATTAGAGAAAACCAAACGATAGTAGTTGAGGATTTGGCAGTTAACAACATGGTTAAAAACCACAAATTAGCTAGAGCAATATCAGATGCCAACTGGGGAGAAATAGTGAGGCAATTAGAATATAAAGCAGAATGGTACGGAAGACAATTAATCAAGATTGACCGATATTTTCCTAGTTCCAAGCGTTGCTCTAATTGTGGTTATGTAGTAGAAAAATTACCTTTAAATATTAGAGAGTGGGATTGTCCTGAATGTGGTAGTCACCATGACCGGGATATCAACGCAAGTATAAATATTTTGGCTGCGGGACTCGCAGTGTCAGTCTGTGGAGCGACCGTAAGACCCGAAGAGAGTAAATCTCGTTTATGCGGG
>NZ_JAAHGT010000287.1:2418-10368 GCF_010672385.1 Okeania sp. SIO2F4 | reverse complement strand
GGATCGTAGGCGATTCCGTTGAGGACATCGACGCCTCTTGATTCTTCCGGCGAGAGGAGCCCGCGGGCGTCGATGACCGCGACGATGTATAGTTGACCTAATACTCACATCTATAATAATTACAAAATACAATAGTATTTACTCTTGAGTATATTTTTTAATTTCTTGCTCAAATTAAAATTAAAATTTTTAATATATATTAGCTTCTCAACTATTTGATTGATGATTTTACTTCTATTCACTACCTTCTTATTTATGGCAAAAATTTTATTATTATATCAGATAATTTTAATTCCTGGTCAAAAATTTTGAGGCTCAAACTATTAAATCGTCATACTAATATAGCAGTTTAGTTATAGCAATTCCCAAGAAGCGTGAGGTACGCGCATTCCTTGGTTTTAGGGAACAGGGAATAGAATACAAATAAATAAAGATATGTGTACCTCATTAGGCTGAGAAACGCTATATTATTTAATTGATAACAATCTATTGAGGATTGCTAAGTAGCTATGCCAAGTTAATTACAGATTTTGTCTATCCCCTCTTGTATGAGTGTCTCCCTCAACTAGGAAATTCCTCTTTGCATAACTACTTATAACAGTTTTTATTTAGGTAGACTACAGCAGGAATTACATGGAACGTCCCGACAAAGGTTGTAGTTCTTACAAGTGTGTTCTATCTTTCTGAAAACTGGTAGTCATAATATATGTAATAACTTTTGAATTGGCACTTAAGGAAGCAGAACAGAGAAAGAAATGATAACTTTTCAGACGAAAATGATATAATTTATATTCTTTTTTTGTGACTCATGGCATATAAATACTGACACTTGATTATCATACCCCTCTAGAGCTACATATTTGTATACTTATTAATTGTATGAAATGAAACAAAGTGTTTCATAACTATTAATCGTTTCAGAAGCACTTGTCATGGTAAAAAGGTGACAGTCGGGCATCATCGACTAGCATACCTTCCCCATATTGTGGCATTGTTAATTAATTGTTAACAAAAATATATTGACAAAAATGACAATTTCTGTAGATCAAGTTAACCAAATAGTTTGGAATCATCATCACGACCCCTTTGAAGTCCTCGGTGCCCATCAGATAGAACAAGATGGCAAAACTGTGACAGTAATCCGAGCTTACCAACCAAATGCCGAAACTGTCTCAGTCATCTCCCCGACAGACCGGGAAGAATACCCAATGCAGTCAGTCCATAACCCTCATTTCTTTGAATGTACTATCGACACCCCGGAACTGGCCAACTATCAACTGAAAATCAAAGAAGGAGAACACGAACGAGTCATCTATGACCCCTACGCTTTCCGCTCTCCGAAACTGACAGACTTCGACCTTCAACTCTTTGGAGAAGGAAACCATCACCGCATCTACGAAAAACTAGGGGCACATATCACAGAAGTTAACGGAGTCAAAGGAGTCTACTTTGCTGTTTGGGCACCCAATGCTCGTAATGTTTCAATTTTAGGAGACTTCAACCATTGGGACGGTCGTAAACACCAAATGCGTAAAGGACACACAGGAGTTTGGGAACTATTTATTCCTGATATTGGCCCTGGAGAACACTATAAGTATGAGGTCAAAAACTGGGAAGGACACATCTACGAAAAAAGCGACCCCTATGGTTACCAACAGGAAGTAAGGCCCAAAACAGCTTCCATTGTTGTTGACCTAGACTCCTATACTTGGAACGACCAAGAATGGATGGAGAAACGTCGCCATACCGACCCTCTCACTGAACCTATTTCCGTCTATGAATGCCACCTGGGTTCTTGGATTCATGCTTCTGCTGCTGAACCTGCTAAACTACCAAATGGGGAAACTGAGCGTGTAGTTCAAGTCTCGGAACTTAGACCAGATGCTCGTTTTCTTACCTACCGAGAATTGGCAGACCGTTTGGTTTCCTACGTTAAAGATTTGGGCTATACTCACATTGAAATGTTGCCTGTGGCAGAACATCCTTTTGATGGTTCTTGGGGTTATCAGGTTACAGGATTTTTTGCTCCTACCTCTCGCTACGGTAATGCTGAAGATTTCATGTACTTTGTGGATAAATGCCATGAAAATGGTATAGGCGTAATTGTAGACTGGGTACCGGGACATTTTCCTAAAGATGGACATGGTTTGGCTTTCTTTGATGGTACTCACCTCTATGAACATCCAGACCCCCGCAAAGGCGAACACAAACAATGGGGTACTTTAGTATTTGACTATGGTCGTAATGAAGTCCGTAACTTCCTAGTGACAAATGCACTTTTCTGGTTTGAAAAGTATCACATTGATGGTTTCAGGGTAGATGCGGTTGCTTCTATGGTCTATCACAACTATATGAGACCTGATGGTGAATGGGTTGCTAACAAATATGGAGGTGTAGAATATATCGAAGCTGCTGATTTCCTCCGTCAAGTTAATCACTTGATTTTTGGTTATTATCCAGGCGTTCTTTGTATTGCAGAAGAATCTACTGCCTGGCCAATGGTGACTTGGCCGACTTATGTTGGCGGTTTAGGTTTCAACTTTAAGTGGAACATGGGTTGGATGCACGATATGCTTGACTATTTTGAAATGGACCCTTGGTTCCGACAGTTCCACCAGAATAATGTTACTTTCAGTATTTGGTATCACCACAGTGAGAACTATATGTTAGCTCTGTCTCACGATGAGGTGGTACATTGCAAGAGCCATATGTTGGGTAAGATGCCTGGGGATGAATGGCAAAAGTTTGCTAATGTCCGGGCGTTGTTTGCTTATATGTTTACTCACCCTGGTAAGAAAACTATGTTTATGGGGATGGAGTTTCCTCAATGGGGTGAGTGGGATGTTTGGGGAGATTTAGAATGGCATTTGCTCCAACATGATGCTCACCAAGGGATGAAACGATTTTTCCGGGATGTGAATCAGTTATATCGTTCTGAACCTGCTTTGTATGAACAAGATTGTAATGAGGAAGGTTTCCAGTGGATAGATTGTAGTGATAATAATCATAGTGTGGTGTCGTTTATTCGTCGCGCTAAAGATGGGAAAGAGTTTGTGGTAGCGGTTTGTAATTTTACTCCTCAACCCCATAGTCATTATCGTATCGGTGTACCTGAACCAGGGTTCTATACTGAAATATTTAATAGCGATGCTGGTAATTATGGTGGCAGCAATATGGGTAATTTGGGTGGTAAGTGGACTGATGATTGGTATTTCCATAATTATCAACAGTCTTTGGATTTATGTTTGCCTCCTTTGGGTATTTTGGTGTTTAAGTTAGACAAGGAGAAAACTCTAGCAATGATGCAAGAATCTGAGGATGTTGAAACCGTGGAAACTGAAACTGAAACTGCATCTGAAGGATAAATTCGCTCAATAAAAACCAAGGCAAAATTGAGAAGGTTGGTAGTTGAATTTTTAATTAATACTGCCAACCTTTGTTTATAGGAATGTAAGCATTCAGCCGTCAGCTATCAGTATATCAAGTTATAATTAAAGCTTGTAGTAGGGCTTTAGCCCTATCTATACTTAGGGCTAAAGCCCTACTACAAACAAAAACTTTTCGCGTTTAATGTTTATTAACAGAATAGTATCGGTTTATTTGCGGTTCTTTTTTTTCGGTTTTGCTATTTGGATGGTAGCTTTCTATTTTTTGTTTTCAACTCCTATCACTGCAGTTACTCCTCAAGATTTACCTCCTCTGAAAGCTTATCCTCTACCAGAAACTTTGGCGCAATGGCAAGACCCTCGTAATAGTGGTGATTATTTTGATGAAATTGAAGTTCAGGATGTAGGTTATCTAATTTGGTCGCACTTTCCTATTAAGGTTTATGTCGAGTCTTCTGATAATGATGAGTCTCGGTCTCGTCAATGGGTTAAGACTGTGGTAGATGCTATTTGGGAATGGAATATTTATTTACCTTTGCAAGTGGTAGATAACCCAGAAGTTGCTGATATTAAAATTTTTAAGAAGCGACCTCCCTTGACACCAGGAAAATTAAGGGCACGTTCGGCAGAAACTCGCTATCAGTTAGATCGAGATGAGAATGGTATTTTATCTCATAATTTTGTGATTTGGTTGAGTCCTATGCAAGTAGGTAAATATTTGCCTGCTGCTGCTCGTCACGAGTTTGGTCATGCTTTGGGTATTTGGGGTCATAGTCCTGAGAAAACGGATGTTATGTATTATTCTCAGGTGGCAGAACCTCCTCCTATTTCATCTAGGGATGTTAATACTCTGAAAAAGATTTATCTACAAACAACTAGAATAGGTTCCAAGTTTCCTTTTTCCTCAGATAACTGATACTACCGGAAATATAATCATATCGGAAATATAATCATATAAGTATTTATTTGTCAACAGCAAAAACACTTAATATTATAGCAGAAAATGATATTTTCTGTCTTCAGAAAAATATCAATATTTGTTGATATGTAGCTATCTTCATCTAATCTTTACAATTTGACCTTGTTATTTAAAGATTTAGTAAAGATAGGTAAAATTAATTGTTTTTTTGTCAAAAACAATTAATAATAGTAATTGTGAATTTCAACTAAGTTATAGCAACCTCAACTAACTAGTTTATATATCTGCTATGTGTTTTGCAGTCAACCATAGCAGATTTTTATTTTGATCGTATCCTATATTTATTGAGAGACAAATACAGTAACTGCGGCCACCGCAATTAACATCTCATCATTTTTATCGTCCAACTCAGCGATCGCTCGACCCTGCACCACCATCCCCCCATCTTCGACACTTATACTTTTCTGGCCAAAAGGCAATACAGCTAAAACCTCCTCTACCCGTACCTGTTCCGGGTAAGGTACAGCCACCTGTACTTCTACAATCATTTCATTGGGATGACTTAAACCTGCTACTTCCCACACACCAGGCAAAGCATTATGAGCAATGGCATTTCTGACAGCTCTAGCTGCAGCAACTGTTGGCTCCTGGCCATGTTGGTCTACACCCATTCCCATTTCAATAATTAAACGTTTTCTGGTCATAAACACCCCAAATTAATTAGGACTTACGCAGTACAATGTATTTCCGTCATTGCGACCGACTCTTAAGCAATCTCAAATCCTAGTTTTTCGTACCTCATGCGTAAGTCCTGTTAATGATACAAGACTTTTCAGATTGATGAGTTCACATCACACCCAAAACTCTTTAGGGGCGAATGGCCATTCGCCCCTACCATAGAGGATTTTAACCCCAAGCTACTGATAGCTGATAGCTAGTTAACGTAGGAAGAAATCATCAGCACTAATTTGTGCATTATTAGTTAAGGTAGCAAAATTAGCACCCGTACCTAAACCAGCAGCACTACCATTAGCATTATAGAACAAGTTACCGTTTTGACTGTTATAGACAATAAATGCAGTAGAATTTTCCGCCGCTGCATCACTGGTAACTACTGCAAACTCTGTTGCAACACTAAATCCTTCACCTTGAACACTTGTAAGAGCAGTGAAAGTTCTTTGATCCAGCAGAATAATATCTTGTCCTACAACAAAATCAGTAATTTCGTCTGTACCTACATCTGCTTGAGTAAACTCTTCATTCGTGTTGAAAATAAAGCGGTCAATACTTGCTCCACCAGTTAGTACGTCGTTACCAACTCCACCATTCATGCGATCGCGTCCGATACCACCACGGAGGGTATCATCACCATCACCACCAAGCATTATATCAAACCCAGGACGACCGATCAAGAGATCGTTATCAGCACCTCCCAGGATAAAGTCGTTACCAAAACCACCGTTGAGAGTGTCTTCTCCATCACCACCATTCATGCGATCGCTACCACCGTTGCCTGTAATCAGATCGTTATCATCACCACCACGGAGGGTATCATTACTACCAAGACCTAGTATGGTATCATCTCCTCCGAAACCATTGAGAATATCTTGACCTGGAGTACCAACAATGAAGTCGTCCGTATCTCCACCTCCGATACCAGCAAAAGTAAAGTTACTCACATCTAGGTCGATTTCTACATCAAAGGTGGCGACTATTTCTAAACTGTTTCCTTGGAAGAAAGTCAGCACAGTTTCATTGTCTGCATTAACGTAAGTAGCAAATACACCACTATTGTTAACATTAAGTTCCTGTAAACGTGTTTCTACTTCTGTTAGAGAAGTAAATTCTTGAGTTAATTCAATTAGACCTACGTTACTAGAAACAATTGTGCTTGACTCGTCTACAGTCACCTGGGTGAAGGTACTGTTACGGAAAGTTCCAAATATTCCTCTTTGAAACTGAAGTCGATCTGTTTGTATATTAAAGTTGCTAATAATGCTAGCTTCTACCAGTGAATTGAAGAAAATAGTATCGACTGAATTAGCATCAATTTGTGTTCCCGCAGTTGCCGTGGTTACTTGAGTAAAGTTAAAGTTAGTTTGAGTTAGCTCTACTTGAGATGTAAACCGACTAACAATTTCTACTTGAGTGCTACTTTGTGCAAACGCTAGTACGGTATTACCTGCTGAATTAGTGTATTGAACAAATACGGGACTATTTGCTTGTAAACTAGCTAGCAGTGCTTGTACTTCTTCTATTGAGTCAATTTGTTGTTCAACAACCAGTAAAGTTTGGTTCTGGATATCAACATTGGTGCTTGACTCAGTGACAACTGTACTGCTGAAGTTTGTATTAGTGAAACTACCAAACTGTGGAGAATTGAACGATAATGAGTCTGACTCACTAAAGCCAGCAATAGTAGCACCAGCTTCCTCTATGGAATTGAACTGAATTACGGTTTCAACTTCACTGTTGACTACAATTGTTGTATCTGAGTTACTGATGACAACATTGACATCTGGGGTATCATCATCGTCATCATTGTCATCATTGTCATCATTGTCATCATTGTCATCATTGTCATCGTCATCATTGTCATCATTGTCATCGTCCTCACCATCGTCCTCGTCGTCCTCGTCACCATCATCGTCCTCATCATCATCATCCTCAAAGTCCACAAACTCTAAGTTTTCAACATCAAAATCACCAATATTTTCCAACTCCACTTCAAAGTCTTTTACTATATCAAAGTCATTACCATCGAACAATACTAACTGAGTACGACCATCAATATTAGCTAATATCAGAACTGAACGATCTACCACCAGACTTACTAGACGTTGTTGCAGAAGTTCAAAACTAGCAAAACTTTCCTCCTCAAAAATCAAGAAATTTTCTGGCACTTGTTGGTTAAAGTTAGCAGCAATATTGATGCTAGTGAAATTTTCTAATGTGACATCAAGTTCTGTTAGTATATCAATATCTATTTCTAGCTGCTCTGTTGCAAGATCGAATGGTGTAAACAAGTCTAAGCTTTCAATAGAGAAATCACTAATATTTTCGATTTCTATTTCTGTGAGTGTCTCAAATTCATTACCATCGAAAAAGACTAACTCAATCGTACCTTCAATCTCAGCTAATAGTAGAACCGGACTTTGACCTACTAGCACTGCTAGTCGTTGTTGCAGAACTTCTAAACTAGGGAAAGTTTCTGACTCAAAAATCAAGAAACTTTCTTGAACTTGTTGGGTAATATCAGCAGTAATATTTATGCTGGTAAAAGTTTCTGCTGTGACACCTAATGATTGTAAAACGCTGGCGTTAATTTCTATTCCATCATCATCATCGTCAAAGTCGTCCTCGTCGTCAAAGTCAAAGTCCTCATCATCATCGTCAAAGTCGTCAAAGTCACCATCGTCCTCGTCACCATCATCATCCTCATCATCATCCTCAAAGTCCACAAACTCTAAGTTCTCAACATCAAAATCACCAATATTTTCCAACTCCACTTCAAAGTCTTTTACTATATCAAAGTCATTACCATCGAACAATACTAACTGAGTACGACCATCAATATTAGCTAATATCAGAACTGAACGATCTACCACCAGACTTACTAGACGTTGTTGCAGAAGTTCAAAACTA
>NZ_JAAHGT010000287.1:2063-2318 GCF_010672385.1 Okeania sp. SIO2F4 | reverse complement strand
TTTTACTATATCAAAGTCATTACCATCGAACAATACTAACTGAGTACGACCATCAATATTAGCTAATATCAGAACTGAACGATCTACCACCAGACTTACTAGACGTTGTTGCAGAAGTTCAAAACTAACAAAACTTTCCTCCTCAAAAATCAAGAAATTTTCTGGCACTTGTTGGTTAAAGTTAGCAGCAATATTGATGCTAGTGAAATTTTCTAATGTGACATCAAGTTCTGTTAGTATGTCAATATCAATTTC
>NZ_JAAHGT010000287.1:0-2053 GCF_010672385.1 Okeania sp. SIO2F4 | reverse complement strand
CAAAACTTTCCTCCTCAAAAATCAAGAAATTTTCTGGCACTTGTTGGTTAAAGTTAGCAGCAATATTGATGCTAGTGAAATTTTCTAATGTGACATCAAGTTCTGTTAGTATGTCAATATCAATTTCTAGCTGCTCTGTTGCAATATCAAATGGTGTAAATAAGTCTAAGCTTTCAATAGAGAAATCACTAATATTTTCTATCTCTATTTCTTGAATGAGCTGAAACTCAGTACCATTGAATAATACTAACTGAGTAGTACCTTCAATCTCAGCTAACAGTAGAACCGGACTTTGACCTACTAGCACTGCCAAGCGTTGTTGCATAAGTTCAAAACTAGCAAAAGTTTCTTCCACAAAAATCAAGAAACTTTGTTGAACTACTTGGTTAAAATCGGCAGTCACATTAAAGCTGGTAAAAGTTTCTGCTGTGACACCTAATGATTCTAAGAGACTAGCATTAATTTCTATTCCATCATCATCCTCATCATCCTCATCGTTACCTACGATCAAGATATTATCTATGTCAATTTCTACATCTGTTTCTTCATCAGTAGAAAAGTTAGCAATAACTTCAACTGTACCTTCTCGTGAAAAAGCTAAAACAGTATTGTCTGATTCATCAGTATAAGTTAATAAAACTGAGCCAGTTATACCTAACTCAGTTAATCGTATTTCGACTTCTTCTATAGAAGCAAATATTTGGTCGATAACTAGAAAATTAGCGTCTTCTACCTGTTCAGCAGTAGTAAATACTGAAACTAATACTCTTGTTAAATCTTCATTTGTCAGAGCACCAAAATCTTCTGAACGTAATTTGATAATGTCTGTATCATCGTCAAATTCTTCAATTGTAAATCCGCCTTCAATTGTTTCAAGAATGAAGAATTCATCAGGATTATCTGTAGCAGAAACAATATTATTATCTGCTGTTACTTCGATTTCATTGAAGAGACTCAGGTTAACACTACTAAATAATTCTATATCAGATAGAATTTCATCAAATTCTTGAATAATAGTAATTCCTTCTGAACTACCATCTGAGAATAGTAAAACAGTTTTATCCCCAATGTTAGCAACAGCTAGAGCAGCATTACTACCAACAATAATGCTTAATCTTTGAACAAAATCTTCTATGTTTTCAAATGCTTCTTCTGAAAAAAGTAGTAATTCTTGTGTTACCGGAGTGACATCATCAGCACCTATAACAACGCTGGTTAGAGTCTCTAAAGTAACTCCTAATTCTTCAAGTATAGATACACTAATTGATACTTGATTTTGATTACTAATTGAGAAATTATTCGTACTAATATTCAGATTTTCAATTGTAAATGCTTCGAGATTAGATACTGTTTCGTACTCAGTAATAATGTCTACTTCATCACCATCAAAGGATGCTAAAAATGTGTTCTCTGCTGTACTGAATAAAAATAAAGCTGTGCTGCTAAATTCAATATCTTCTAACAGTTGTTGCAGCACTGTAATATCGGTTATTTGTTGTGAAATAACGAAAAAATTAGCATTAAGGTCTATATTACTAAACTCTATAGTATTTCCATCAATTGATATTTCAGGTATTGATATTTCAATATCTTCTAGACTAATATCTAGGAATTCCAATATAGATGATTCAAGACTGATAACTCCTCCTGTACTAAAATCAATTCCTGTACCACCATCATCATTGAATTCAGGAGAGTCAACTGTTACATACTGAAAATTCTCAGGACTTAATTCTCCTTTTTTGACTGAGACTCTGGCAAGAATATCAGTTACATCACCTCGGAGGTAAGCTAATGTACCTTTTTTACCATTGTCGTCTTCATCAAAAAAGATAATAGTTGGCAAGTTTTCATCTATGTTGAGACTATCTAAGAAATTTGAATCGCTCAGTAAAGTAGCTACATCTTCACTATCAACATTAGTAGATGTAACAAAATTTATGCCTTGAGTGTTATTGGGGTCAAATACTTCTGCAAGAAGACAATAGTATCATCGTCAGCTTCTAGATCGCTAATTTCATCTATACCTTCACCAAGCGCTGTATAAACAAAG
>NZ_JAAHGT010000286.1 GCF_010672385.1 Okeania sp. SIO2F4 | reverse complement strand
AGGAACCTATTGTGGCAGCACCTAACGATCCGGATAATATTAAATTGATGTCGGAATGTGCGGGGGATAAAATTGATGAAGTGTTTATCGGTTCCTGCATGACGAATATCGGTCACTATCGCGCTGCTGCAAAAGTATTGGAAGGTGCAGGGCGAGTCAAAGGTGTATTGTGGATATGTCCTCCGACTCGGATGGATGAAAAACAATTGCGCGAGGAAGGAATGTATGGCGTGTTTGCTGCTGCTGGTGCGCGGACGGAAATGCCTGGATGTTCTTTGTGTATGGGAAATCAGGCAAGGGTTGAAGACGGGGTGACTGTGTTCTCGACTTCCACACGGAATTTTAATAACCGCATGGGTAAAGGTGCTCGTGTGTATTTGGGTTCTGCTGAGTTAGCAGCGGTTTGCGCGTTGTTAGGTCGGATACCTAGTGTGGATGAGTATTTGGAGATTATGAAAGAGAAAGTCGATCCGTTCGCGGGCGATTTGTATCGGTATTTGAATTTCGACCAAATTGCTGGTTTTGAGGATGAAGGGCGAGTGATTCCTTTGGAAGAGATGCCGAAAATTGAGGATATTTTGGGGATGCCGGTTGGTGTTGGGAAGTAGTTCAACAATTAATAATGAATAATTAATAATTAATAATTACCTCTTCTTTTCAAGGAGAAGATTGACTAAAAGGAAAATTTTTTCTTCTCTTGGTCAATTCGATATGGCGAGGTCTCCTCACCATCCCACCCTATGGGAATCTCCGAAGACCGACCGCTTTTTTATCCTTTAAATGAGAGGCTTTAAACCTTAATTATTCGGTAAATTAAGTGAGTTGAGGGTGGGTTAATTCCCGCCCTTTCTTTTGAAATTGAAGCAGTATAATGAAGTAGTATTTTTCCACAAAATTTAAGAGAAATATGGCACTAAAAAAGACTAGACATTCAACTATAATACCTGAAACTCCTGAAGCACTTTTCCGCGACTTGAGAAATCGTAAAATAGAAGGTCTTCTTTCTCATCAAGCAGACATATTACGAGAATATCAAAACGAAAAAACTTTGAACAAATCTGATGTAGCTGTTTTGAACAAATCTGATGTAGCTTTGCAACTTCCTACTGGCAGTGGTAAAACTCTAGTAGGACTTTTAATCGGGGAATGGCGACGACGAAAGTTTAAGGAAAAAGTAGTATATCTTTGCCCTACTCGTCAATTAGTTAATCAAGTAGTTGAGAAGTCTATTAATGAGTATGGAATCAAAGCAAAAGCTTTTACTGGAAAACAAAAGGAATATGATTTTAGAATCAAGACAGAATATAGCCGTGGAAAAACTTTAGCTGTTACTACATATAGTAGTCTATTTAACACCAACTCATTTTTTCAGGATGCAAATCTAATTATATTAGACGATGCTCATGCTGCCGAAAACTATGTCGCTAAATTTTGGTCAATATTAATTGAGCGAAAAAAACATGACTCACTTTTCAAGAATATTGTATCGTTTTTAAGACCAATTATTTCAGAATCAGACTATTCAAGATTTTTTAAAGAATCTCCAGATATATCTGATAAAAGCTGGGTTGAAAAAATTCCTACATCATATTTATATGAACTAATACCAGAGTTAACTGAGCTATTAGATAAAGATACTTCCGATCAAATCAAGTATCCCTGGTCTGTATTAAGAGATCATCTTTTTTCCTGCCATATATATTTGAGTTTTAACGCTATCTTAATTAGACCCGTAATACCTCCTACTAAAACCCATAAACCATTCTCACAAGCAAAACAACGTTTATATATGTCTGCAACTTTAGGAGAAGGGGGAGAAATAGAGCGTCTTTTTGGAATAGAAAATATTTTTCGTTTAGCAGTACCAGAAGGTTGGGATAAGCAAGGTATTGGTCGTCGTTTTTTCTTTTTTCCTGAAAGCTCGCTTAATGAAGAATCATCCTTAAATTTAGTAATGAAAATGCTCCGTTCAACTCCTCGCTCTCTTTTCTTAGTTCCAGATGATGAGCAAGCAAAGAAAGTAAAAAATAAGATTAAAGAGCAGACAAAACACCAAATATTTGAAAGTAAAGAAATTGAAACTTCTAAACAAGATTTTATTTCCAAAGATGGAGCCGTTGCTGTTCTAGCAAATAGATATGATGGAATCGATCTACCAAAAGATGAATGTCGGTTACTAATAGTTAAAGATTTGCAGCGAGCTACAAATATTCAAGAAAAATTTTTAGTTACCCGTTTGTGTGCTGCTGTAATTTTCAATGACCGAATTATAACTAGAATGGTTCAAGCAGTGGGACGTTGTACAAGGTCTGATACTGATTATTCAGCAGTAGTGATATTAGGAGATGAATTAAAAAACTTTTTGATTAGTCCTGACAAACAAAAGTTTTTACATCCTGAATTACAAGCGGAAATTGAATATGGAATTGAGCAATCTAAAGAAGAAGAAGAAACATATTTTGCGGAAATTGAAGATATAATTGAGCAATCTAAAGAAGAAGAAGAAAAAGAAAGGAATTTTCTTGAAAACCTTAATATTTTTTTAGAACATGGAGAAAAATGGAATCAAGCTGAGGAAGAGATAATCTCTCATAGAGGAGCATTAAAGCAAGCTAAACTACCTGCAATAGAAAAGCTCAAAGAAACTGTTTCTGATGAAGTGAAATATCAGTATTATATTTGGCATCGCAATTTTGAAGAAGCTCTAGCTAAGTGCGAAAGTGTTTTTAGTCAGCTTAATCAGGCAAATGATGAAGAGCTTAGAGGTTACATAGCTTTTTGGTACTATCTTGCAGGAAGTGCTGCATGGATGGGGGCAAAAGATGGAATTACCTCTATGGAAAGTAAGGCAAGAGATTATTTTAAACGTGCTGCTAAAGTTGCTCCAGAGGTTACATGGTTTTCACGACTTGCTCGATTGTCACTAGAAAATGATGTATCCTCTCAAGATGACACAAGACTTAGCAAAATAATAGAAGGTTTAGAGCAACAACTCATTAAATTAGGGACAGGAAATAGTACAAAATTTGAGAAAGAGGTAAAGACAATTCTTGATAATCTAAATCCACCAATGACAGATCGGCAAAATCTGACAGATAAGCAACGTAACGAAAGAAGTAAAAAATTTGAAAATGCTCATCAAAGGTTAGGAAAACTGTTAGGTTATGACTCAGGTAACTCTACAAGTAATAGCGCTTCCGATCCTTGGTGGATTGCTGGAGATGATTTATGTATAGTTTTTGAAGACCATTCAGAGGCAAGTACAGAAACCATTGGATCTAACAAAGTTAGAGAAGCAGCATCACATCCAAAGTACATTAAAGAAAATAAAGATATCTTTCTATCTAAATCAGCAGATATTATTCCAGTTATGATTACACCTTGTACAAAAATAGAACCTGATGCTAAACCTTATACAGAAGACGTATGTTACTGGAATTTAGAAGAATTTAGAAAGTGGGCGACTAATGCAATATCTATAGTCAGAGATTTAAGACGCAGCTTTCCAGGAGAAGAAAATCTTGACTGGCGTAAACGTGCTATTCAAGCTTACCAAGATGCAGGAATTGACCCCTCCTCTTTGCTAGAAAAATTACGGCAAAGTAAGTTGCGCGATTTACCCTCTGATTAAAATTGTAGGAGGTTTATTGTCCTAATTTATAGCAGTCGAAGCCAAGATTAGGACAACCCTAAATGCTGAAATTTATCAGAGATTACTTCTAACTTCTGACTGACGTTTAGGACTATACTTCGACTGCTATAGTACTAGACTTTTAATTCTTAAAATAGCAGTTAATTATGCCTTATATTATTACCAGCTTAACTGCTGAATCTAACTACAAACTGCGTCTTATTTATTCTGATGGTAGTTAGATTATTGTAGATTTTCAACCTATTATTAACCAAGGTGGAGCGTTTCCCCCTTTATCCGATCCAATTTTTTTTCACAAGTAAAATTAGGAGAGGGTGGTAGATATATTGAGTGGGATGGAGGAATAGATTTTTCTGAGTTAAGCTTTATGGTTTGAAGCACATCCTAATGATAATCCTTTGAGTCTTTCCACTATTGAATATGTGTAGAATTAGTTACGCAAGATAATTCGATGTATTTAGAGACATCATAAAACAGAACAGAAGACATGCACTGCTCAGAAATTCTCTTTTGTCAGCTAACTATTTATCTAAATGACTCTGTTATTTCTTTTTTCCTTTGATTTTTGACTTTCTCTGTTTTGACTTTTTTTGTTTTGACTTTTTCTTTTTAACTTTTGCCCTCTGCTCACTCACCTCTGGTGGCGGACCATAATCTCCATCACTGAAATATACTCGCTCTACTATATGTTGTGGTTCTACTTCTATCCACAGACGCGCTCCTCCGGCTTGACTTTTATTGGGGTCATGGGGTTGATAAACGATTTGGCAAGGTCCTTTTATTTTCAGGGCGTGGCAATAATCCTTTTTATCTCCCACCTTTACCGCAACTACTGGATGAGAAGCTTCATTGTCTCGGTTATAGTCAATAGTCTTTCGTAGAACATGAACAAAAGTATTGCCAGAGCGTCGATTCTTGTTCCAAGTACCTTCCGGACCACGACGACCTGGTTTAATTTCTGGCATTCCCCTAGAATTAAGGGGAATCATCCAAAGTCTTCCGACTTTTTCAGCATCTGTAACACGACCTTGATTCAGTAGCTCCCGCAATCGACCGGTAGAGATATTGAGTAAAAAAGCCGCTTGTGTAGTAGTAACTAAAGGTTCAGTAGTAGTAACTAAAGGTTCAGTCATAAGTACAACGTTGGGGTTTTTAGATTTTAGATAAACTATAATATCTTTATATTAGATAACTTTTAGTTTAGCATGGCAAGAAAAATCAAAAAGTGGTAAGCAAATACACAACATTAATTACACACTTAGCCAAATCGCCCACTTCCCAATAGAGACCAATAATGTTACTTGATAGGAATATCATTTAAATAGTTTTCTTATGATGTCACCTCTTGCCATTTGTTTTAATCTAATAGAAACAATCAGGGTTAATTCTGTGGCAGAATTTGAGGAGGTAATTTCAGACAATTCCTCTGGAAAAAATTAGTAATATCGGGGCTTATGCTTTCCCAACAAAGAAACCGGGTTTATTCCTTGATTATTCTCTCTTAAGCCACCAATTTTAGTTGGATAAACCCGGTTTTTGCTTCGTTCTAAATAATAAAATAACAAGGAGAAAAGTAGGCGATAGGTATACCTAAAACTAAATGGATATGACATCTTCTAAAATATCTTTTAAAGTAGCCAACCATTGTTGACAAGGTTCGTCAATAGGTGCAATATTGCGACGTTTCTGTGCTATTGATTCAGTATAAGCAATTAACCATGCACCTGCTAACTTTTCTTCTGTTAATAAACCATCTTTTATTGCTTGATTAAATTTGTTTTGAATCCAATCTATAAATGTCAATATTTCCAAAGAAATTCCAAATTCTTCTTCTAATTCCTGACAACGAGATATTAACTCTGATTGTCGCTGGAGTTTAACACTTGTCACAAAACCAGCTAATTTAACATGAGAATGACTCAATAATTTATCAGCTAACTCTTCAATTTCATCTCGTAAATAAGCCTTACCATATTTTGCATCCCAAGCTTCAATAATATTACCCTTTTCTAATATTTCAATATCGCCAATATTGCCATGTTTCTTATTAGCAGACCGCATTTGCGATCAAGGCTTAAGTTCACAATCTGGAAATAGTTGATTTTCTTGCATTGCCTGCATAAGAGTATGTATAGCAATTTCCATAATCCGTGCAGCATAATCAGATTCTTCTATATGTCTCCATATCAAATTAGTAATAATTTTCTGATTGATAGCTTCACTTGAATCTAAAAAATTTTGAACATAATCAAGAGTTTCTGTAGCTAATTTTTGAAATTCTCTAGCATTATTGAGTAATTGCGATATTAAATAATGTAGAGCATTTTTTGAGTCTATTTGATTTTCTTCAATTAATTCTACAAGAGTAAGCCACTCCAGACGCGCTCCTCTAATATTAGCTTTATAAACAGGTGAATAAGAATAATTTTATGCTAAACTGCGCGTCATCATAAATCCATCTGCATTTAGTTTTAATAATTCGTATTTGCGCAAAATAGGAGTAATATATTGTTTGTCTAAAGAACGCATTGGTATTCCTTCTTGCCATGAAAAAGCATTTCTATTTGTACTGCTTTTATGTAGTCTAATACTTTGTGTCGGTTCAAGACTTTTTACACACAACTGTAAAATTGTTAAACCAACTAATGCTCTACCAACTTCACTGGTAACTGAATTAACAAGTTTATTCAAAGTATTTATTTGACTTTGTTCAAGTTGAAATCCATCACTCATAACATTGCGATCACGACAAGCAATAAGCAATAATTTCCTTTTCTAAGTAATTATTTGCCAGTTCCTGAGTTATTTTCTGATATCTGATTCTAGCTTAGTCGCTCATTTTACCGAAAAGAGAAATTGTGGTCTAAATCCTTCCCTTTTAAGGGAATAGAAAAAAGATAATTTCGTATTTCAAGCCTCCTTATTGTAGAGGTACTGATAACTGTTAACGCAGTTCCGACGATATGAGGCTAACTGATAACTGATAACTGAAATAACCTTCTCAAAAAATCTGTTTTTTGCCATTTATTTGTACCAGTTCACTTTTATCTTTAAAGACTCTTAAATATAAATCGCTCATTATAGCAATCCTTAATTAGGTAGTAATATTTTAAATTTTTAAATCCTATTTGCGCTTGGGTTTAAAGACCAGGGTTTGGAGACCAAACCCCTACAGTTTTTTTCAAAAATTATTTCATAACGCTGTACATTTTCCTAAATTTTTTCTGAATTGCACACTTTTAAGTGTCAAAGTAGGAAAGCTGTAGGGAATTAAATATTCTCCTCGAATAATTTGAGGATTTGTATTGTGATTCCTAACTTCATAACCAATTTTTCGTAAACATTGGAGATAGTCAAAAATATCCTCAACATTTACTCCCCATAAAAATGCTAATTCTTGAGCAGATAATTGAGTTTTTACTCCTACACCTCTAATAATAAATTCAACTATTCGCCAAATAGAATTAGTCTTTAACTCCATAGAAAAATTCATTGTCATTTTAATCCTTGGTTGATACTGATAATATCCAGATAATTGAACTAAATCTGCTTTACCCGTTATTTGTCTCAACTTTTCTTCAAAAGCTTTCCATAATCCTGTAAATACTTCCAAATTCCAATCCCGAGCAATTAACTTTACTCTCTCTGTATTTAAAACCCAATCTTGAGAATTTGCTACAGGTATTATATCTATAGAATATAAACTTTTTTTCTCTTCCAACTGACTAATACCTGCATATATTAACCAACAAGTTTTCCGTAAATCATAACTCATGTAAATTTTTACAGAATTGTTTTTTGGTAAATCATACCAGCCAAAATCTGTAGACAAAAACTTTTCTATATTCTTTTGATTTACATAACTATTTATTGGTAGAGATACAGCTTGTAATTTCTCTAAAGATTGAACAGATAATTTAGCGATCGCTTCCTGAGCTTTTTCTGCATATCTTTTTGTCAACTGACGCTTTCGTTGTCTAAATCCTAATTTTTGAGTTGGAGATAAATATTGCAGATAAAATGGTAACTTAACTCCCATAACTTGCTCCAAAATACTCAATGCTAAAATCCTTCCTAATTGTGGTGGTACAGAATTACCTATTTGTTCTATACAAACCGAACGATTACCAATAATTTCATAAACATCAGGAAATGTTTGAAGTCGTTTTAATTCTGCTATTGAAAACCGTCGATTTTCCCAACTAAAAGGTCCGGTATATTGTCCTCCTTGTGCCTTAATAGTTCTAACTGGCATTTCTGGATCTGCTTTATAAAGAAAATCAGAAAACTTAGAACGCCAACTGAAAATTGGCTCAGGATGACCCATTTTCTCCGTGTAAAAACTATAATTTAATCCTGGTGGTATATCTTTTAAAAGATGCCCATATTTACCTTTAATTCCTAATTCTTTTTCTGAAACATTAATATCTTTTATTGCTGCTAATGCTGTATAAAAAGGTTCTTGATTAACAGAATCAGGTCCATGAGTTGGAGCAGGAAATAAATAATTTCCTTTTTTTAATCCAACAATAAATAGTCGCTCTCGATGTTGTGGTACACCATAATCTGCTGCATCAAGTATGCGATGGTAAATTGCATAACCTGCTTCTTGAAATGCTATTTTAATTTTTTGCCATGCTTTGCCATTTTCAGCACCAATAATTCCATAAACATTTTCAAACAAAAATCCTTTTGGTTGTAGTTTTTTTAAGATGCGTACATATTCATAAAATAACGTTCCTCTACTATCATTTGTTCCAGAAACACCAGATGCTCTTCTACCTGCTGCTGAAAATGTTTGACATGGCGGACCCCCAATAATAAAGTCTATTTCTAATTCTGGAGAAGGAAAATATTCAAGAATATTTATGCAGAGAGGTTCACTGTTTTCTAAGTATTTTGCTGGTTGAGAATTTACTTCTAAAGTTTTAGTATATTTTGCTTCTAATTCGACCATTTTAACTATTTGAAAACCGCAATCATGGAAGCCAATATCTAGTCCACCACCACCTGTAAATAAACTTAGAGTTTTAATAGGAGAATAGGAATTTTTTGTGAACCAATTATGAATTGATATACCAAATTTATCAGGCCAACCAGGATGATTTTTTATATTTAAAGCTGTTAGCATTTCTCTAAATTGCGAATTTCTATTTAGTTGGGTATTTGGTATATTTAGGGGTAGAGATAGTTGTTGCATTCTATAATTTATTAAAAAAATAATATTACGTTATTATAACATAAATAATAATTCTTTAAATCTTTCTACTACCAAATATGTGTAGAATTTAGTTATGACAAATATAAAACTGTGACACAAAATCAAAATACCCTACCACTAAATCAAATTCTTTTAACAGACTGCATTAACTTACTAAAAAGTCTTCCCGATGAATCTGTTGATTTAGTAGTTTCATCGCCTCCCTACAATTTAGGAAAAGAATATGAAGCGAGAAAAGCCTTGGAAATTTATCTCGAAGAACAAACTATTATTCTGCAAGAATGCACTAGAATTCTCAAAAATACAGGTTCTCTATTTTGACAAGTAGGCGCTTTTTCAGATAAAGGAATTTTAATACCTCTAGATATACGCTTTTTTACCATCCTAGAATCCTGCGGTTTAATTCCTAATGATAATCTTTTGAATCTTTATACTACCGAATTTGTATAAATTGTTTGAGAATATTTTGACCTAGTTAGCAAGTGAAGATAAGTAGTTATAGATAGGTAAGTTGAGGGTAGGCGATCGCTCACCCTTTTAAGGTAGTTGCTAAGTTGGCAATAGCTAACGAACTCTACCCCTCTGAGCAATACTATTTCTGAGTTTGTTGTAGAGGTTAACTTCAGAATTAGAATGTCTAATTGACGTTACTAAAGCATATCTTTGTACTTCTATGTCTTCTATTCTAGCCCACTTTATATTACAAATTACGACTAAGTACATAGACTTTCCGTTGTACTTCCAACTTCTACTTGATATTTTTATTGAGCCTTTCTGAAGAGTTCCTTTCTTTCTAATATTAACCCCTGGCAAAAGATTTATTTCAATACTTGAACCATATTCCTTTTTTAAATTTTCCATTGATATTTCTGTTAAATTATTATTTTTATCTTCTTCAGTTGCTTTGAAAAATGCTCTTTCTATTTTTTCGCGTTCTACATTTCTGAAAAGGTGAAATTCCATAGTTATTCCTAAATAAGAATCTCCTCTAGTATGACGAGTAGGAGGATCGAAAGCTAAGGTAACAGAGATAGTTCTATTTCCCTTCAACTCGAAAAATTCAGGAGGAATGGGAGGTATTTCATAAATATGAAACCTACCCACAGGTATTTGTCTATTATCTTCTAATAAAACTACTCCATTTTCAGTTGAATATGCAGCTTTTTCAAAATTTGCTTGCCCATATCCATATACCTGTAATTGTTTATCTTTATCATCCTTAAAATCATCAGGAATTTCTTCAGGAATATCTGCTGAATCAGCAATTAATGCTCTGATTAAATTAGAGGAAGCATTGGGAAATTTTGTAAACAACCGAGCTGCTAAATTAGCGACACGAGGAGCAGCAAAACTGGTTCCACAATATGCTCTAAAAAGTGATGATGAACCTTGAAAATTTTTGTTTAATGTCAGAATTGAAACGCCTTTCTCATTGTCAATAATTCGACTTCTATCTAAAACAAAATCTCCTCCAAAATCAACTAATTCAGGTTTAACCATCCCATCTACA
>NZ_JAAHGT010000285.1 GCF_010672385.1 Okeania sp. SIO2F4 | reverse complement strand
CTCTATAATTCCCCGTTCCTACTAACTATTCCCTACTCCCCTACTCCTTAAAAATACTTTTTCAGCAAACTCTAATTAGGACTGTATCTCCTAATAAGCAAAAACTACAATTACCGAAAAATTAAGGTATAAAGCCTCTCCATTCATGGAGAAAAAGCGGTCGATGGATGGTGAGGAAACCTTGTCATATCCAATCTACCCTCGAGAATAAAAAAATTCTTTTTAATCCAATCCTTCTATTACAGAAGAGGTAATTATTAATTATTGAATTGGTGTTAAGCTACCCGAAAATCTGAGGTCATGGGCAACCATATTAACATGATTTACGTCTGCAAAAAGTAATGTTTTATTTGTTTGTAGCCAGGGAGCAACTGCTACAAATATTAATTAAATTTAATTGCTTGAGTAAAGCAATATAACTACGGAGTTTTCAATTATGTCTGAAACAAAAAAACAAAAGGCATCACAAGATTTATTTGATAAACTTGCCCAAAAAAAGAAATTATTATCAGAATATCAGTCTAAGTTAAGTCAGACAAAAACAGACTGGGAAAAACACAACGCTCTACAACATAAAACTGAGTTAGAAAAGCCAAAATCAGCTACTAACAAACCTACATCAATTGCCCCCAAGACTATTCCAGTTAAGAAGTTAACTACTAACAGTCAAGCTAGTACTTTACCAAGTGAAAAATATAAGAATAAATTAGCTAAATTATCTGGCTGTCATATTGATGAATATTCATACATCATCAATACAATTAGTGCGAAAAAGCCAAGTAACTTCTTGATATTTGGCGTAGGTAAAGACAGTAGTATTTGGATGGAAATTAACAAAGAAGGTAAAACTATATTTATAGAAGATAATCCAGAATGGTTTAACTGGGCAAAAGAAACTTATCCAGGTATTGTAGTTTATTTAGTTGATTATGGTACAAAAAGCAAAGACTGGTTAAATTTATTAACTGAATATAGTCAGGCTAAAGAATGTTTGTCAATGGTACTTCCAGAAGAGATTGTCCAAACAAAATGGGATTTGATTTTTATTGATGCACCCGCTGGATACTCAGAAGAATTGCCAGGCAGAATGAAGAGTATATATATAGCTGCCAAACTAGCTTTTGAAACTGGAAGTACAGATGTTTTTGTACATGATTGCCATCGCCAAGTAGAAAATATTTATAGTAGCTATTTCTTTCATCAAGAAAACCTAGTTACCGAAATTCGGAGATTGAGACATTATAAGATTACTGGTACAGCAAATTTATTACATCAAGAATCTCAACAAAATACAAATCAAACCCAACATCAGTCAGAAAATATTCAAGTAGAAATTGATAGTGTTAAATTATTAAAGCCAGTTTCAAATCTATTACATGGATGTTATTTAGATAGACCAAAAACAGGAGAAATTTTTCAACTAAATACAATTAAATTAGTTGGGTGGGTAGTTGGTAAAAAGTCTCCTGCTGTAGCAGTAGAAATTATTAGTAATGGTCAAGTAATTAAGAAAGTACCTATCAACAAACAACGTCCTGGTGTAGCAAGAGCTTATCCTCAAGTTACTCGCGCAAAAACAAGTGGTTTTTCTACAGAAATACAACTAATTAGTTTACCAAAAGAATCAGAATTAACATTACAAGCCATACTCAAAGATCAAAGTCGTGTACCTCTCGGCTCCTTAAAATTAAACTATAAATCTTACAAATCAGTAGGAGTAATTTATATTGCTACAGGAGAAAAATTTATTGGTGAAGCTTGTCAATCGGTAGCTAGTTTAAAAGCTAAAATGCCAAATATACCAGTAACGATTTTTACTAGCGAAGATATTAAAAATTCTAATTTTGACGAAGTGATAGTAATAGAAAAACCAGATTACAATCATGTAGATAAAATTAAATATATGTATGCTTCGCCTTACGATTACACCTTATTTATAGATACAGATACCTATATATCTGCTGACTTTTCAGAAATATTTACACTCTTAGATAAATTTGACATGGGAGTAGCTCATGCTCCTAATAATATTAGAGGTTTTGTTAATGGTGTACCAGAAAGTTTTCAACAGTTAAATACAGGAGTAATTTTATATAAAAAATCTCCTCAAGTAGAAAAGTTTTTTGCTAAATGGTTAGAATTATATAAACCACCTAATGCCGATCAACCTACTTTTAGAGAAGTTTTGTATAGCAGTAAACTTAGAATTGTTACCCTAGCTCCAGAATATAATTGTAGATTTCCTTTTTTCGGAGTAGTTTCTGGCACTGTAAAAATTCTACATGGAAGACATAAAAATTTGCCATTAGTAGCTAAAAAGATAAATTCAGGTAAAGGCTTGAGAGTTATTAATCCTGAAGAATTTAAACATCATTTAGACCGCTCTATTGTTGATAAAAACTCGCCACTGAATAGTCATAATATAGAACTCGAACGAGAGGCATTAAGCCTGATTATTGAACCTGAATATAACACACTTAAAGAGGCGATCGCTAATAATAACTTAGAAGGTTTATTTGACAGCAAGTTATGGTGCAAAAAAGGACATTTGAATGCAGATCAAGCAATTTTTATTAGCAATCTCTGTAAAATAGTTCAGCCGAAATATGTTTTAGAAACTGGTTTTGCTACAGGAAGATCTGCGGCGACGGTTTTAAGTTCTTGTACTCCGAAAACTTTTATATCTTTGGATAAAAACTTAAATTATATGGCTCCCTTTGGCAGAGAAATGGCTGCTATATTGATGGGGGAATTTAAACATTACCAAATTATTGAAGGAGATAGTAACAAACTTCTTAATTCTGGATTTTACCAAAAAAATTACCCATTAGGTTTGGATTGGTTTACTATTGATGGAGACCATTCTTATAAAGGATGTTTTCACGATTTACAATCCTCACTTCCTTTTTTAAATCCCCTAGGGATAGTCATAGTGGATGACTATAAGTCAAAAGCACCTAACGGCGTAAGCTTTCCCTCCGTTAATAAGGCAGTAAGAGATTTTTGTGGCTGTTATCGAGAAGTACAGAAACTTGAATGGCACAAATATGGCAAAGGTTTAGCTATTTTATCTAAATCTTCCCAACTATTAAACAGAATTGCCAACCTACTCAACCTTAAACAACCTCAGCAAAATATATAACTGTATGATAGGGAATAGGGAATAGGGAGTAGGGAGTAGGTATGGAGGGGGAAAGAATTGATGGTTTATGCACTATAAGGGAGTAGCAATTGCCAACAAATAAAAATCATAGCCACAGATCGGCAACGCTAAAAATTACAGTGAGATGATAGAAAATGCTAAGTTTAATAGATATTAGCTTATTCAAAATTAATACTCAATATTTATGGGGACGCTTTCTAGATCGACCAAAAAACAGAAACCAAATAGATATCCAAAATAATGAGATTGAAATTTTGGGTTGGGTTTTGGGGAAAAGCTCCACTGCAGTAGCAGTAGAAATAATCAGTGAAGGGAAAATTATTCAAAAAGTTCCTATTAATAGAAAACGACCAGGGGTAGCTAAAGCTTACCCTCAAGTTCCAGAAGCGAAAAATAGTGGTTTTGTTACCAAAGTTAAATTGCCAGAACTTGTCTCAGAACAAGAGCTAACTCTCAAAGTAATTCTCAAAGATGAAACTGCTATTCCTATAGGCAAAATTAAAATTACCCCACTCCCATCTCCACCAATCTTGGAAGTTGACTGGGGGATATCTCATCAAACTCAGGAGCAACCGACAGAAGCAACCCAAGAACCTAGAGTTGAAATTCTAGATGTTCATTTGTTGGAACTTGATAGTAAACACCTATCGGGTAATTATATAGATACACCTCAAAAAGGCGATCGAATCAATACCTGCAAAGTCAAAATAGGAGGTTGGGTTGTTGGTAAAAGTTCTCCCGCAATAGCAGTAGAAGTGAGCAGTAATGGAAAAGTTCTCCAGGTTACCCCTATCGATCAGTCTTTTCCTCATGTATCCAGGCACCATGCTCATATTTTTTGGTCAAAAATCGTTGGTTTCTCTACGAAGCTGGATCTAAGAGGACTTTCAGAAGAAGTTGAATTAGTTATCAAGGCTATACTTGAAGACAAAGAAGAGCGTATTCCCATAGCAAAACTGAGATTACGACATAATTATACCCAAACAGAAACTTTAGAGGTAAACCAAAAATTTCAACAACTCAAAAAAGAACATAATATAGCTGTAGAAAATCTTTTGGCAGAGAATAGGCAATTTTCATCAATATTAGAATTGGCAGAACAAGCACCATATAAGTGGTTAGTGACTTCGGAAGTAGAAAAAAGTTCGATTGTCGCTGGTATTTGTATGGTTAAAGATGAAGACGATATGATCTACTATAGTCTAGCTGGAAACTATAGACAGGGTATTAGGCGGTTTGTGGTGATAGATAATTTATCTACCGATGCGACTCCATATGAAGTGCGGCGTTTCCGCAATGATTATCCAGAAGCTCTCGTTTACCTACTTGAAGATGCAGATCCTGTGTTTGAGAAATACAAAAAAATATCAGCTGCAGCGGAGTTTGCACATAAACTATGGAATGCCAAGTGGATATTACCATTTGATACTGATGAGGTTTTATTTTCATACAATCAGTCTTTACATACAATTCTGCAACAACTTGACTCTAAACACCAGTGTATAGGTCTAGCACGCAGAAATCATGTGATTATGTCATTTGACGATGAATTTGAACTTAATCCACTTAAGAGGATGACTTACAGAAAAAAGCAAGATAATTGTGAAAACGATGGCTATAGCAAAATTTTTGTGCGTTGGAAACCTGGTATGACCATAGGTCAGGGACATCATCGCGTCTCTTTTAAGGACAAGACAATTCCTGTGACTGTATTGGGGAAAGACTATGGACTTGTACTGAGAGAATATCAGTTTCGGTCTAAGGAGCAAACTAGAAAAAAGATAGTTAACGGTGGAAAAGCTTATAAAAATATTACCAAAGTACAAGGTGGTAGACATTGGCAAAATCGGTATCAAGTTTATCAAGAGCTTGGAGAAAAGTTTATTGATGAATTTTATGATTCTTTGGTTGATGAAGAAATAGATGTAGTTTACGATCCAGCTTGGTTATAAAATTGTTATACCAGGCGTAATAAATGTTTGCTAAAAATAGTTAGACTCCTATGCACAGAGTTAGAATGGATAATTGAAGATTTGGCTAATTAAGTTGAACAAATATCTATTAATTTTAATTTTCTAGTTAGTTCAGCTAATGATTAAAAGCTGAACTTTTTTATTTTGTCCGATTTTTAATAATTTGGCTAGGGAATGAGCGATAAATTTAAATTATTCATAAAAAATGAGGAATTATGCCATGGAGACTAGAGATTCACAAGTAGAAATAATTTCAGTTCATGTACCCAAAACAGCAGGTACAACCATGAGAAAATGCCTAATTCAAGTTTATGGAAAAGAAAAAAATTTTTTAGATTACAAGAAGGAACAACTTAATCAAGTTTTATCAGAAATAAACAAACAAAATATTAGAGTTATTCATGGTCATTTTCAGCTACAAAAATATGACGGTCATTTTCTAGAAGCTAAAAGAATTATTTGGCTCAGGGAACCTATCAAGCGTTTGATTTCTAATTATTGGCATCAGATAACACACTTTCAAAATAGAAAAATTAGTCATTATGAAGTTGAATTAGAGAAGGAAAAACTTCTAAATTGGGCAAAGAAACCTAACTTGAGGAATTTTCTGTCTCGTCGTTATATCCAAAAAAATATAGAAAATTTTTGGTTTGTTGGTATTACAGAATTTTTGAGAGAAGATTTAACTGAAATTCAAACAATGCTAGAATGGCCAGAAGTTGAAATTACTCAAATCAATAAGCATAATTATCCAAAAATGTATCAAGCTTTTATCAAAAGTGTTTGATCCGATCGGGAACTCATAGAGGAGTTAAATATTATTAATAGCCAAGATATAGAGCTTTATGAAACGGCGTTAACTCTTAGAGAAAAAAGGATTAAAACTAGAATTTAGTTCAACTAGCAGAGTTAACAAAAAAATAACGATAACGTTTATTGGTGCTAAAAATTGCCATAAATGCCATAAACTAGAATATTTAATTATAAAAATTTATGATAGGAAATACTAAGGCTATTGACAAATCTGTAGTTATAAATAAATTAATAGAAGAGGTAGAAAGTGATTGCCTTAACAAGAAAGGAGAAAAGTGCAGATTAAGTATCTGTGCAATTATGAAAGATGAAGGTTCCTATTTAGAAGAGTGGTTAGAATTTCATAAATTAGTTGGTGTTGAAAGATTTTACTTATACGACAACAACAGCACAGATAATACTCAGGAAATTTTGCAGTTCTATATTCAAAATGGAGAAGTAATTTATTATTATTGGCCGGAAAAACCAGGGCAAATGTCTGCTTATAGCCATTGCTTAAATAATCACAGATATGACTCAGAATGGATAGCTTTTATAGATTTAGATGAATTTTTATTTCCCACCATAGCAGAGAAAATAACAGATATAATAGATGAATTTTATGACGTTTCAGCCCTAGGAGTTAACTGGTTAAATTTTGGTACTTCAGGACATGAGAAAAAGCCCGAAGGATTACAAATAGAAAACTTTATTAAACGTGCTAAGACAAGTTTCGGTCCGAATAAACATATCAAATGTATTCTACGTCCAGACAAAACGGTTCGCCCACTAAATCCTCATCAGTTTGTATTTTCTGAAGGTAAGGTAGTAACAGAAAACAAACAAGCAATTAACAAACCTTTTTCCTCAACACATTCCATCAAAAAAATCAGAATCAATCATTATACTACTCGCTCAAAAGAAGAAAGTATGAAAAAAATGATGCGAGGTAGAGCAACGAAAAACGAACAAAGACCTTGGTCACATTTTGAATCGAAAGATGTGATATTTAATGAAGTAGAAGATTTAACTATTCAAAGATATATTCCTCAACTCAAGAAATCATTAGCAGTAGTTGCTGAAAAGAAAAGTAAGGTAAAATTTGCTTTAGAAAAATCTAATTTATTAATAACTATTGGCAATATCGGAAAAGTAGTAATTGAGAATCAAACCTTAAAATTAACAGGTTGGATAGTTTCTTTAAATTTTATTCCTATTAGCAGCTTTAAAGTCTGGATTGGAGGTGAAGAATATAGAGACTTTCAACAAACTCTAGGAATAGACAGTCCGAGAATAAAAAAAGCTCATCCTAGGTTAAAAGGAGCAGAAAAATCGAGATTCGATCTAGAAATACTTCTTAATAAAATACATAGAGAAAATTATAAAGACCTCCTAATTGTTTTAATCCCTATTTTGGAAAATTATGAGGGTAGTTTTTTGGTTAATGTCTTTAATCCTTCTTTCATGCTTCCTACTAAAGAATACATAAATCGAGTGAAGAGAAATAGTTCTTTTAACTTTCAGTCTAATGCTTTCAAATGGTTAGGATATTTAATTCAAAGAACAGGTCTCAAACCTACAGATAGTATTCTTGATATAGGTTGTGGAATAGGTGACATTGCCTATGGTTTGGCTTATTACTTAAAACCTAGAGCGCGTTATGAAGGTATTGATTTTTCAGAAAAAGTAATTGATTGGGCAAAGCAAGAAATTACTTCTAGAAAGCCTAACTTTAACTTTAAATGTCACAATATTTATCATCCTATTTACAATTCAAAGGGAAATATGTCTATGACAGAATTTATATTGCCCTATCCAGAAGCAAGTTTTGATGCGATCTGTATTAGCAATCTTTTTACTCATTTGTCTAGTATGGCTTTGCGTCATTATCTACATCAAATTAAACGTGCTTTAAAAGTTGGAGGAAAGTGTTTATTTGCCTGTTTTTTAATTAACTATGAATCTCAAAAATTAATTGCTGATGGCAAGAGTTCTCAGAATTTAGTCTATGAAATAGAAGGTGGTTTCTGTTTAGATTCAGAACTGCCAGAAAAGACTATAGGTTTTCAAGAATCCCTACTAATTGATTGGATAAAAGAGAGTGGTTTAACTATTGTAGGCAAATATTATGGTTCATGGTGTGGGCGCAAATCTTTTACTTATCAAGATTTGCTAATTGTAGAAAAAAAAATTGAACTTAAATCAAAGTTATCTAACTACCAGTTAGTCTTAGAAAAATACAAGTCTAAATTAGAAAAAATAAAGGTCAAAATTGATGCTTCAAAATCTAAAATCAACTAGATTTAAGCACAATATTATTATTCAATATTTAACCTAAAAATGAGCCAGATAAATCAACCTCACCCACCAGAAGAAGTCAAAAAAAAGTTATTTCAATAGAAAAAAATCAAGTGCAAATTAATTATTAAAAATCTCAAACAAACCAGATTTAAGCACAATATAATTATTCAATATTTAACCTAAAAATGAGCCAGATAAATCAACCTCACCCACCAGAAGAAGTCAAGGAAAAAGTTATTTCAATTCATCTACCAAAAACTGCTGGTACAACATTTAAAAAGATTTTGAGACAAATATATCATCCAGAAGAGATTTTCTTTGATTATCCACATAGAGGCGATTTACGCAATAAAATGTTAACTAATCCCAAGCTTGGAGTCAAAGTAATTCATGGTCATTTTCCTTGCCATAAATATAATTCTAAATTTCCAGAGTTTAAAAAAATTATTTGGCTAAGAGACCTGATAAAGCGGTTGATTTCTCTTTACTTTTTCTGGAAAACTTGGCAAATTTTAGTAGAAAGTGATGCAGAAAATTTAGCGCCTGTAAAAGAGTCGAGTTTGACATTTATAGAGTTTGCTGCAAAACCAGAAATGCAGAATATAATCAAATCGAAATTTGTGCAAGAAGAGAAATTAACAGATTTTTATTTTGTAGGTATCCAAGAGTTTTTTAGTGAGGATTTACATGAACTCAAAACAATGCTAAATTGGCCGGAGTATGAATTAGAAACTCAAAATAGTAATCCCTATCCAGAATATAAATTATTACTAAAAGAAGTATTATCTAATCGAGAAATAGTCAATAAAATATCGGCGATAAATCAGGAAGATATAGAACTTTATCGAGAGGCTTTAAGTTTGCGGGAGAAGCGGATAAAAATATCCCAGATACAATACTATACTCAAGATTATTCTAGCAAACAAAAAAGTATCCAGAAAAAACGAAAAATTAATCCTTTACTTAGTTGGGGTTCTATCGATCGGGTAATAATTAAAAATCAAGTTTTACGTTTATCTGGTTGGGTTGCTTCTCTAGATGCTGGTATTTTAGAAGGATTTAAAGTTTCTATTGGGAATCAAGAGTTTAGTTTTTTTGAACAAACTCTGAATATACCTAGTCCAGATGTAGAGAAAGTTCACCCTAGTTTATGTGGTGTGGCTAATGCTAGATTCCGTCTCAAAATACTTTTAAATCAACAACAAATTAATCAATTAAAGCATTCATTAATTGCTTTAATTCCTCAGTTTAAACGGGGTGAAGGTATAGCTATATTGAAAGTATTAGCACCTCTTTTACCACTACCTGAAGAGAAATATATAAAAATAACTAATGTTGATGGAAGTGGTCAATTTATTCGTGCTTCCTTCAAATTACTAGGAGATTTAATTCAGAGATTAGGTTTACAAACAACAGACCATGTTCTTGATGTTGGTTGTAATATTGGTACGGTTGCTTATGGCTTAGTTCATTACCTACAATCTTCTGGTCGTTATGAAGGTTTTGATGTAGTAGAAAATTTTATTTCTTGGGCAAAGGAAGAAATTACGACTCGCAAACCTAACTTTAATTTTAATTGGCATAATATTTATCACTCTCTCTACAATCCCACGGGAAAAATATCTGCAAATAATTTTATTTTTCCTTATCCGGATGCTAGTTTTAATTGTGTTTGTATTTCTCACTTATTTACTCATTTACAAGGTTATGAAGTTCGTCATTATTTTGATGAAATATATAGAGTTTTACAATCGGGAGGGAGATGTTTATTAATTTGCTTTTTAGTCAATTCAGAATCAGAAGAGTTGATGTCTAAAGGTAAAAGTTCTCAACAGTTTATTTATGAAGTAGAAGATGGTTTGACTATAGATATTAATTTGCCAGAGAAAGGGATTGGTTTTAGGGAGAATCTACTATTAAAATGGATAGAAGAACTAGGTTTTAATGTTCTAGAAAAATCTTATGGTTCTTGGTGTGGTCGGACTTCATCTATTAAGGAAGATTTGTTAGTTTTGGAAAAAAGTATTTAAGCATTCAGCTATTAGCTGTTAGCTGTCAGCTATTCAGATGATCGAACTATTACCTATAGAGCAATAATTAAATCATTTCCTGAAGCACCTAGGAGATGGAGGTGGGTAGTGGAATTTTCCGACTATTACCTATAGAGCA
>NZ_JAAHGT010000284.1 GCF_010672385.1 Okeania sp. SIO2F4 | reverse complement strand
TTATTTATTGCTTCTGGTGTAATTTTTTCGACTTCTTCTTGATAAATAAAATCTGTCAGGAAACGACCTATTATTTCTGCTGGTTCATAACCATAAATGTGTTTCGCTGCTTGATTAACAAAAGTAAAACGCCCCTCAGTATCCAGAGACCAAATTAAATTTTGGGAAGTTTCTACTAAATGCCTATATTTTCTTTCACTTTCTGCTAATGCTGTTTCTACTCGTTTTCGTTCCAGAGCATTAATAAACATTTCTCCCATAATTCTTAACAGAGCAATAATATCTTCTGACCAGTTTTTTTCTTCTCTAACTGAGTCGAAACCTAAAAATCCGATAGAAATGCCACAATATGCCATTGGTACAACAATTAGAGATTTTATGGATTGGGAGCGCAAAAATTTTTTAGTCATCCATTTTTCTTTTGACAGTTTAGCTGTACTGGGAATATAAATTGTTTCTAGCTTCTGTATTTGCTCTTCCCATTCTCCTAATGCTGTGATTGGTATTTGTTTTCTTTGTTGAATTTGCGATTTAATTCCCTTGGCACACCACTCGTAATTATTGTTGATATAGTTACCTGTTTCATCCAATAAAAATACATAGCTACGGTCAACTCCGCTAAAAGTTCCTATCCATTCCAAAGCTACTTGAATACCTTGGTCTATTTCGTCAGGAGCTAAATTAATGAAGTGGGTTGATAGAGTTGTAATTAATTCTTCAAAATTTAGTCTATATAGTAGTTCTTCTCTCGCCTGCTTGTGTCTGACAATTTCTTCTATAAGTTCTTCATTTGATGATCTTACAGCAGATGTTCTTTCTTCAACTTTTGCTTCTAGTTCTTGTTGAGTTTTATGGAATTCTAACTCGGTTATTTTGCTGGCTGTGATCTCAATATTAATTCCTCTTAATCCTTCTATTTTACCGGTTTCTGAAATTTGGGGAATTACTCTGGTTTCATATCCGATATCTTCCGCTTCCCAAAACCATTTAACTTGATTCCCCGCCATTGCCAAGTCAATTTTATCCAATATTTCTTTATTGTCTCTGTATAGATCAAAAATTGAATATCCCACTAATTTCTCTGGTTTTATTCGTACTTTTTGTGGTTTACCCTTGGCAAAAGTAAACATACCTTTGCTATCTACTTCCCAAATAATTATAGATGCTTGATTAATTATTGCTTGTAAACGTACTTCACTTTTTTTGAGAGCATTTTTAGTGCACTGGTGTTCTGCTTTCTCTTTGTTTAACTCTTCTGTCAACTGAGCTAAATTTTGCTCTAATTTTTTAACAACGCTGTACATCATTGACATTGATTTTAGGGAAGGACAATATATATAAACAATAACTTAAAATAGCATAACCATGAATATTTAATTTTAAGCTTTCCTGATTTAGCTTCAAATTAAAGTCTTTATTCTCAATCTACTAAGCTATATATTAGCAAGCTATATTATAGAATAAATATAGCTTTTATTAAATTTGTGAAATACACAAGTTTTTAACTTTAGGAAATAGCTTAACTAGAAACAGGGAATAGAAAAGACAAAAAATACTATATCTAATCAATATCAGAACCACTAATTAGCCTGGCGTAATTAAATGTTATTATGTCCGAAGCGACTGGAACGGAGTGGAAGGAAATAATCTCAAGAGTTGAGGCTGCATAAACATTTTGTTACATATTCATATTGAGGTTTATTTACGCCTACCTAACTTATATAAATTTTTTAGTCCTTCATTACTCACCTATAGTTCTCTGTCAAGATTAATTTCAGGGATAAGCCATGAAATTTTCTCCCTTGTCTACTTTCCCTATTGATCTTCCTTAGTCTTGTCTCAACCCATCATTTCAAAATTGACAGATCAATAGATTAAGGCTGCGGTATTCAGAATATTAAAATATGTAATAATCGGGCAAATATTATCTAAAATCTAATCAACAAGTGATATTGGAAAAAACGTTTAAAAATTGTCAGTAATTATATTACTCTAAAAGAATTGCCTAATCTAAACCAACAAGTCCAAATAGACAATGACAAAAAAATTAGGTCAATAGCCTACCCTTTGAAGAGGATGAAAAAAATCAACTTCAGTATATCAAGCATAGGACCTCAGCCGGAGGTACTAATAACTGATAACTAATAACTGATAACTGAAATGACCTTACCCAAATCAAGCAGACTAAACTTGACTGATGATATAAATATATGTCGCATTTTGAATGGAATGTGGCAAGTGTCAGGCGCTCATGGACGTATCGATCCAAAAGCTGCTATTCAAAGTATGTTTAATTATATGGATACAGGTTTTACTACTTGGAATTTAGCAGACCATTATGGCCTGGCGGAGGATTTCATCGGATAATTTAGACGACAATTAATAGATAATAGGTGAGTAGAGTCTTTATCTAACTTACAAGCTTTTACAAAGTGGGTGTCAAGACCCATAAAAATGACTAAAAAGTTGGTTGAAAAAAATATTGATATTTCGCGCAAAAGAATGAATGTGGATACTTTGGATTTAGTTCAATTTCATTGGTGGGAATATCAAAATAAAAATTATTTAGATGCTCTTAATTATATGGCGGAGTTCCAGTCGGAGGGAAAAATTAAGCATCTGGCTTTAACTAATTTTGATACTAAACATCTGAAGATTATTATTGATAGTGGAATTAAAATAGTTTCTAATCAAGTTCAATTTTCTTTATTAGACCGTCGTCCTTTGGTGGAAATGGTAAAGTTTTGTCAGAAGCATAATATCAAGCTTTTGGCTTATGGTACATTATGTGGTGGTTTATTATCAGAAAAATATCTAGACTCACCGGAACCTCAAAATAGAAATCTTGATACTGTTAGTTTGAGAAAGTATAAAAATATGGTTGATATGTGGGGAGGTTCGAGTCTATTTAAAAACTATTAAATCTGCTCAAAAAAATTGCTGATAAGTATAAAGTAAGTATCTCAAATGTGGCAGTTCGCTATATTTTAGAACAGCCAACTGTAGCAGGTGCAATTGTTGGATATAGGCTAAGTATTTCAGAAAATTTTCAAGATAATTCTCGTGTATTTGATTTTAATTTAGATGTAAAAGATTACGAACAAATTAATAATTTAACTGGAGAGTCACGAGATTTGTTTAAGTTAATTGGTGACTGTGGTGATGAATATCGAAGATAGGAGTCAGGAGTCATAAGTCAGGAGTCAGGAGTAGAAAAGAAGTTAAAAGTGAAGAAAAATTTAGAACTTAGGAGTCAGGAGATTAAGTAAGTACTTAGAAGTTAGAATAAAATTATATAATTTTACTTCCATCTTGGGAATGTGCTTTATGTTAGGATTTTTCTTTATGTTTATAGCTCAATCTATAATTTCTCTTACCTAATTTTTTAACATCAACCTTTTGAGCTTGCTTTATACTTAAAAATAATACTTATACAAGGATTTGAAAATATGTCTGATTCATTTACTTCAGAAATTAGCGCTCGCATTTGTTCTCATATGAATGAAGATCATCAAGATGCGGTACTTTTGTATGCTCAAAAATTTGGTAGTTCTGCCAATGCTACAGCCGCAAAAATGCTTTCCATTGATGCTCTAGGTATGAACTTAACTGCTGAAGTTAGTGGGGAAACTTTACCAATAAGAATTGAATTTGACCATACTTTAAAGGATGCTGAAGATGCTCATCACACTCTTATTGATATGGTTAAACAAGCTCGTACTGAAAAATAAAATATGAGTAGTCTTACAAAACTCAAAAGTCAATAACTAAAAGTAAGATACTGTTTGCTAAAGATTTTAACAGATTAGGATTTTAGGTAACTATTTCACATAATTGGTATCAAACTCTTTGTGACATTATTTCCGTGAATGATATGTTACTCTTCTGCTTGGGATGGTTTGATGGAAGAGTAACTCACTCCTGGCTGAATATTTCCAGATTCTGGAAACTCTACTATTGCTCTATACGCATGGGGTGATGAATAAATTTTTGATTTTGAATTAATAGATTAACTTCTCTTTATTTATCTAAAGCGATCGCTCCATATCTAGAGAATAAAAAGTAGGTTGCTTTGAGCTTAGTCTTTCCAGACTCTGGAAACTCTCTATTGCGTATAGAGCAATAGTGATGAATAAATTTTTGATTTTGAATTAATAAATTAACTTCTCTTTATTTATCTAGAGCGATCGCTCCATATCTAGAGGAAGAAAAGTAGTTGCTATGAAGTGAGTATTTCCAGATTCTGGAAACTCTACTATTGCTCTATACGCATGGGGTGATGAATAAATTTTTGATTTTGAATTAATAAATTAGTTTCTCTTGATTTGTCTAGAGCGCTCCAAAATCTGGAGGAGGGAAAGTAGGTTGCTCTGAGCTGAGTCTTTCTAAACTCTTGAAACTCTACTATTGAGTGATAATAATTTTTTGATTTGGAATGAATAATTAGTTCCTCTTGATTTGTCTGGAGCGCTCCAAAATCTGGAGGAGGGAAAGTAGGTTACTCTGAGCTTAGTCTTTCTAGACTCTTGAAACTCTACTATTGAGTGATGAATAATTTTTTGATTTGGAATGAATAATTAGTTCCTCTTAATTTGTCTGGAGCGCTCCAAAATCTGAAGAAGGAAAAATAAATTGCTCTGAGCTTAGTCTTTCTGAGTGTGTGAAACTCTACTATTGCTCTATACGCTATAGTGATGAATAATTTTTTGATTTGGAATGAATAATTAGTTCCTCTTGATTTGTCTGGAGCGCTCCAAAATCTGAAGAAGGAAAAATAAATTGCTCTGAGCTTAGTCTTTCTGAGTGTGTGAAACTCTACTATTGCTCTATACGCTATAGTGATGAATAATTTTTTGATTTGGAATGAATAATTAGTTCCTCTTAATTTGTCTGGAGCGCTCCAAAATCTGGAGGAGGAAAAATAAATTGCTCTGAGCTTAGTCTTTCCAGAATCTTGAGACTCTACTATTGCGCAATAGAAAAATATTGATGAATAAATTTTTGATTTGGAATTAATAAATTAACTTCTCTTTATTTATCTAGGTTGACTGAGCAATTATAGTGGGATGGGAAAGAGGATTGCTCTGAGCTTAGTCTTTCCAGAATCTTGAGACTCTACTATTGCGCAATAGAAAAATATTGATGAATAAATTTTTGATTTGGAATTGATAATTAGTTCCTCTTGATTTGTCTGGAATGATCGCTCCATATCTGGAGAAGGAAAAGTAGGTTGCTCTGAGCTGAGTATTTCCAGACTCTTGAAACTCTTTTATTGCGTATAGAGCAATAGTTATTTCATTTCCTGAAGCTCCCAAAGTTGGATGGTGAAATTTTTTCTGTTCTATTGCTCTATCCGCAATAGTCGTTTCATTTCCTGAAGCTCCCGAAGTTGGATGGTGAAATTTTTTCTGTTCTATTGCTCTATCCGCAATAGTCGTTTCATTTCCTGAAGCTCCCGAAGTTGGATGGTGAAATTTTTCTGTTTTATTGCGTATAGAGCAATAGTCATTTCATTTGCTGAAGCTCCCGGAGTTGGATGGTGAAATTTTTCTGTTTTATTGCGGATAGAGCAATAGTCATTTCATTTGCTGAAGCTCCCGGAGTTGGATGGTGAAATTTTTCTGTTTTATTGCGGATAGAGCAATAGTCATTTCATTTACTGAAGCTCCCGAAGGTGGATGGTGAAAATTATTTGATTCTCATCTCTCCCCACCTTCCCCACACTCCAAACTTCCCACACTCCCCACTCTCCTAATCCTCTAATTCAAAATCGACCCCCCCATCATTTTCTGATACCGCCATTCCAACTCTTTCCTTAACAGAGGCCAACTATTCAGACTTTCATCCTTCTCCATCACCCGAAAAGCAGCACCCCGCGCTAACTCCAAAACTTCCTGATCCTCAACCAAACTCGCCAAAGCAAAATCCGGCAACCCCGACTGCTTAGTTCCCAAAACCTGACCAGGACCCCGCAAACGCATATCCATCTCGGCAATAAAAAATCCATCCTGAGACTGCTCCAAAACTTGCAAGCGTTCCACAGCATCCGTCGAACCCGCACCCCTCATCAACAAACAATAAGACTTATGAACACCACGACCCACTCGTCCCCGCAACTGATGTAACTGAGATAAACCAAACCTTTCTGCATTTTCAATCAGCATTACCGTAGCATTCGGTACGTCTACCCCCACTTCCACCACAGTAGTAGAAACTAAAATCTGAGTTTTATTATCCCGAAAAGTACTAATAGCTTGGTCTTTTTCAGCACTGCTCATTCTGCCATGCAACAAACCTATCTGGAATTCTGGGAAAACTTTTTCAGCTAATTTTTGATGTTCTTCTACTGCAGATTTTACATCCAATTTTTCTGACTCTTCAACTAAGGGTAAAACTACATAAACTTGTCTACCTTGAACTATTTCTCGGCGAATTAAATCGTAAGCTTTTTTACGTTGTCTTCCAGTCAAAGTTGTGGTTTGAATTGGTTGTCTTCCTGGTGGAAGTTCGTCTATTTGACTAACATCTAAATCTCCATGTAAAGTCAAAGCTAAAGTTCTAGGAATAGGAGTAGCAGTCATTGCCAAAAAATGAGGAGATTCACCTTTTTGTTGTAACTTTGCTCTTTGCTGAACCCCAAATCTGTGTTGTTCATCTATTACTACTAAACCTAATTTATGAAAATTTACTGCATCTTGAATTAGAGCATGAGTACCAACTAAAACTGGTAATTCTCCAGTCTCAAGTTGAGCATGAATTTCTCGACGTTTTGCTACTTTTGTCGAACCAGTTAATAATTCAACAGGCAAATGTAAGAGATTAAACCAACTAACTAATTTACGATAATGTTGTTCTGCTAATACTTCTGTCGGTGCCATTAAAGCGGCTTGATAACCAACTTGAATTGCTGCTAACATGGCGACTACTGCTACTACTGTTTTTCCAGCTCCCACATCTCCTTGTACTAATCTTTTCATTGGTTCGGGTTTTTGTAGGTCGCTGAGGATTTCATTTGCTACTCTTTTTTGAGCATTAGTTAATTGAAATGGGAGTAGTTCGTAGAATTTATTAATTAGTTTTCCTGTAACTGGTAAAGATATAGCTGTCTCTGTTTTTTTTTGCAGTTGCCGACGTTTTAATAATCCTAATTGTAGATAGAAAAATTCATCAAAAACTAAGCGACGACGAGCTGCTGCTAAACAATCTCTATCTATAGGAAAATGAATGTTTTTAATGGCGTTTTTTAAGTCTATTAATTGATATTGATGCAGAAAGTTTTCTGGTAATGTATCTGATAATTTTTCTGCTGTTGGTAAAACTGTAAATATTGCTCGTCTGACAATATCTGCTCCTACTCCATCTGTTAAGGGATAAACTGGTACTAAACGACCAATTTTCATTGATTCAATTTGACCGCCTTCACTATCTAGAACTTCTATTTCTGGGTTATCTAAATTTTTGCCATATTTGTTTTCTTTAACTAAACCTGAAGCAGCGACTGTTGCACCAACTGGATAGAATTTTTTTTGCATCATTTGCCAACCTTTGTTACTGAACCTAGGTCCGGCAAAAAAGCGACTAATTTTGATTTTACCTGTGGCATCTGTAAGAGTAAGTTCTAGAATAGTTAATTTCTTATTTTTAGGACTAGAAAAACAGTTGAACCTTTTAACTTTGCCAATTATAGTAACAGTTTCTCCAGGTTCTAAGTCACGAATATTGACTTGGCGAGCATAATCTATATGGTCTCTTGGATAATAATAAAGTAATTCTCTAACTGTATATAGTCTTAATGTTGCTAGGCGATCGCTATTTTTAATTCCGATACCTTTTACATCTTTAAGTGGCTGTTGTAGTTCTAGGTTATTGGTATATTTTTGTGGAAAGTTATAATTATTTTTCTGTATTTTGGCAGTTATTTCTAATGGATGTGCTTCTGGTATATTTTGCTCTTGTTCTTTTGTAGAGAAAGACTGCATTTTATTTAAAAAATCCTGAGTTATTTCTAGTAAAGATTGCCGTTCTTCTCTAGTCATTTCTGGATAGGAAGCAAATTTTTTAGATAGTTCCTGAAATTGATTTTGATAAGCTTGTAATATGATTGGTGGTTGACTTAAACTGATACTCAAAAAGTCATTAAATATATATTGTTTGCCTTGGATATTTTGAAATCCACGGTCTGTTTCTACCAATAAAGCTTTTTTGAGTCTTTCCCAGTCTATCGTTTCTTTTTCATTATTCATGGCATTATAGGAATTTATAATTTCTAATTTAGAATTAGTGAATTAGTGAATTAAAGAATTAAAGAATTAATAATTGGTAAATTAATCTGACAAAATGCAGAATTTAGAATTAGTGAATTAAAGACTTTTTCAGTCAACCCTAATTAATTCTGAATTTATAAAAGATTCTAAATTGTAAATTCATATATAGCAGTCTTAAATAGGTTGTAACAACTCAAAAACTAGAAAGAAATTCCGAAACTATTGCCCATTGTACATTGCTTATTCCCTATGACCGAAAAGCGGTAAGATTTTTATACACAAATAAAATAGGATTCCTATAGATTCCAAATTCTAAATTATTTATTATTTATTATTTATTTAATCTTCATACCAACTAGACCGCCATGCTGACTCAGCTTCTATCACCGCTAATTCCCGTTGCTTTTTATTATATTCTCGTTGCAGTTGACTAAGCTCTCCTAAAAGACTACGGATTTTATTGCGCCAACCTGTGACATTAATATTAGTAAATTCTATTTCAGATAACCGTAGATTTATTGCTATAATTCGAGTAATTTTAGCATCATCATCATCTTCTAAATCTTCTGCTTCAATTAACAAATTTAATATATTAGGTTGCCCACCTACAGGAGTATCCCCTGATTCCATTTTTGTCGCAGCTTCTAAAACTTTTTCTGGTATTTTTTTCGGCAGTATTTCTGCTTTCTGAAGTATACAGTTTGTCTGATGAGAAAGTTTTTTGAGAATTTCTGGTATTTGCTTTTCTATATTTTCTTGCCAAAGTCTTAATATGTTAATATTATGCAATTTATCAACAATATTTTCTGTCGAAATTTTGATTTTTTCTGCTTCAGTTTCATTGATGTTCTCTTCTACTTTATTTCCTACTTCTTTATCCTGAGAATCTGTTGTAGGTTGTGACGATATTTCAGTCGGAAATAATTCAGAAGAATCAAACTCTATAGCTTCTTTTAGGTCTTTTATTTTTGGTACTACTTCTTCCTTTTCCTTCTCTTCTTCATTCAGAAGACTCATCATTAATTCTGCTACAGAGGTATCATCCGACTTTTGTTGAGACTCTGGATCTTGGTTTAATAATTCTTGTAATTCTTGAACTGCCAATTTAGACTTTTCTCGCAACTCTTCCTGCATTTTCTGTCGCTGAGAAAATGATAACTTCAGAAATTCTTCTGGATATCCCTGAGTACATATATAATAACTAGCAAAAATTAACTGTTGTCGCATCCCTTGCCCCAAAACTTGTAAATAGCTTTGATATTTACTATAAAGTTCTTTGGCAATATCAGCGATCGCCACTTCAATTCTTTGCAAATCTTGTTCTATTTTTCTAATTTCTCCCACTATACTTAAATATATTTATACTTAGGATTTTGAATTTAGAATTTAAGGTAAATTCACCAATTCTGAATTCTTAACTCTGAATTCTATAAGGTAAATTTACCAATTCTAAATTCTGAATTCTAAATTCTGAATTCTATGCTAAATGCTTACTTATTTCTTTCCAGTTTGTGCTGCTACTTCTTCAGCAAAATTACTTTCTTGTTTCTCAATACCTTCTCCTAAAACAAACCTAATAAAACGACGTACTTGTACTTTTTCACCTAACTGAGCGGTAGTTTCCTTAATCAACTCTTCTACTGTCTTATTTTGGTCGCGGATAAATGACTGATCCATCAAAGTTAATTCTTTTAACCGCTTTTCTATTCGACCTTGAACTATTTTTTCCCTAATATTTTCTGGTTTATTGCTCAGGTCTTCTCTACCCATTTCTATAGATTTTTCACTTTCTACAAATTCAGTTGGAATATCATCAACTGACACATATTGTACCTGTGGACAAGCAGCTATTTGCATAGCAATATTCTTGACTAATTCTTTAAATGCCTCATTCCGGGCAACAAAATCTGTCTGACAGTTTACTTCTACTAAAACACCAATTCTGCCACCTGTATGAATATAACTCTCAACCAGTCCCTCTGCTGCTACTTTACCCTCAAGTTTTCCAGCAGAAGCAATACCTTTTTGTCTCAGCCATTCTGTAGCTTTAGTAATATCGCCATCATTTTCTTTCAGGGCCTTTTTACAGTCCATCATACCTGACGCTTAACTTTCTTTTCCTCAAGAAAATAAATTTTAAGGAA
>NZ_JAAHGT010000283.1 GCF_010672385.1 Okeania sp. SIO2F4 | reverse complement strand
AGTAATTATAGAATTATAAACATATACTATATAACCGGATTCTATGTAAAATAAATATTGTTGAGTTTCAGTAAAGTAAAAACAATGAGTTTAGGAAAAGATTTATTTAAAGCATACACAAAACCTATCAAAAGAAAAGATTTATTTAAAGCACTAAATAAATCTAGCCAAGCTATATCTGAAATTAGTATTGCTGCTTTCAAACAATCAGAAAATATTCGTTTAAATAAAAAAACTCAGAAGAAGATAATTGAAGGCAATCTGAATTCAGTTAAGTGGTTGGGATCGCTGTTTATTCGAGAATAATTATACTGTCTTAAATATGGAGATACTTTGGCTTTGTATTTATATAGAGATAGCTAATTTTTATTAAATTTATCTCTAGAATCAATCAAATTCAATAGACATCTCCGGAAAAGAGGGAGTAGGGAGTAGGGGCGAAGAGCGAATCGCTCGTACAGGAGTAGGGGGAAAGAATTGATTATTTATGCGTATGGGATTGATTTAATTTTTAATTATCACGCCTATGTCTAATATTAACATTGTCAAACTCACCAGATTTTGCCTGGTGGTTTTTTATTTTTTGAGCAGTTAAACTTACAGCTAATTCGGTTATTAATGTGCTACGACTGATGGGTTCAATAATTAATAATTAATAATTAATAATTACCTCTTCTGTAATAGAAGGATTGCCTAAAAGGAATTTTTTTCTTCTCAAGGGGAGATTGGATATGGCGAAGAAACTTTGCCATCCCACCCTATGGGAAGCTCCCCAATTCAACTCGGCGACAATGGAGAGGCTTTATACCTTAATTTTTCGGTAAATATTTTTTTTGCTTGTTCGGTACCTTACTCTCTATTCCCTACTTCCTAAAACCATAAATTAATTTCTCTGAACTTGATTTAACCTAATTCTACAAATAAATAGCAATAGTCAAGAATAAAGCAGTCTATTTCAGATTGATTATCAAATATAAATTTAGATATTTAATTATAATATCTAGTCTCATTAATTAACCATAATAAAGATGTTTTTTTATTTCAATTTGCTCCCTATTCCCTAAAATTTTTCTTGTTGGTATTCTAAAGAGACATAATATAATTGATACTAAATCCGGTTTAGACAGAACCTTTATATGAAGGTAAGGCAGAAGGCAGAGTGCAGAAAGCAGAAGGGTTAGAAAACAATTTGAAAAACATGCTTTTAATAACCGGATTTGGTATGATAATATCGATCATCAAAATGTTATGATTATAAAATTGTCAATATTTAAACTTAAACAAAAAATCCAAAAAATCCAAAAATTATATGTGTAGATTAGTAGGTTACCTTGGTGAGGCAATTTTATTAGACTCGATCATTAGTCAACCAGAACACTCATTAATAGTCCAAGGTTATAAACCCCAAGAAATGCAAGAAGCTTTACTAAATGCCGATGGTTTTGGTCTAGGTTGGTATCATACTCAAAAAGAGACTGCACCTTTTACTTATAAAAATATCCAGCCAATATGGAATGATATAAATCTCAAGAGTCTTGGTCGTTATATAGAGTCAAACTGTATTCTAGGTCATGTTAGAAGTGCAACTCCTGGTCAAGCAATTGATATTAGTAACTGTCAGCCATTTAATTACAAAAATCTACTATTTATTCACAATGGCTATATTGATAAATTCCGATTTACTCTTTATAAACCAATACGGGATTACCTCCAAAAACTGCCATATTTATTGATTAAAGGTAATACAGACTCAGAACATATTTTTGCTTTGCTAATTAATGAAATTATTGAAAGAATTAACTGTGATTTTAAAGAAGCTTTACATGGTATATTGATGGTTTTGACAGAAATTGCTCAGGAAAATAAAGTCAGATTTTTGGCAAATACAATTATTACAGACGGACATCAATTAGTTGCATCGAGATTTGCTCAAGGTGCAATTCCACCGACTCTTTATTGGTTAAAAAATTCTCCTAAATTTCCTAACTCTGTAATTGTCGCTTCCGAACCTTTGTTTACAGATGATTGGCAAAAAGTTCCGGAACAAAGCATCATTAAAGTCAGTAAAAATCTTGATATTGAAATCTATCAAATGTGAAAATTAAAATATTTTTTTAGTAGATAAAAATTGGTAATTTTGATACCTGTTGATTAAAGCTCCTTAAGACCATAGCACTAATATGTTACCTACTATTTTTTGTACATATAATAAGTAGGTAGGTGAAAAAATTTACAAGTACGTCCGCAGCGACTGAAGCGGAGCGGAAGGAAGCAATAGATACGGGTTTCAACTGCTTTAATATTTCGTTACATAGTGATGTTTATTCGTGCCTACCTACTTAGTCAATAAATTAATTCTAAAAAAATTATAATTTTTCTATAAATTTTACAAGACTAAAGTAAGTCATTATACTCAGTTATTTGTTGTTGAGAAATTATAAAATTATAGAAGTTTGAAAAAATATTGATAAATTAACTTTTTTTAATAGATAGGAAAGGCAACACTTTTGAGATTTAGTATTATAGCAATCCTATTTTATTCCTGTCAAAAATCTTACTGCTTTTTAGGGAAAACTTAACAGGGAACACTTAACTCTTAACTGGTAAGAGTTTCAGTTTTTTTATTTACTTTTTGATTACCCGCAACCTATCCGCGGATTGCTATAGTAGAGAGTAGAGAAGAAGCGATCGCCTGTTAAACATAGAAAACTTAACAATAATCCTTCATAAAATTTAATCATATTAATAATTGAATAAGTGGTAGGATTCAGTATTAAGAAATATTGAATTAGTGCATGCATAAACCAGAGATTTATTGTATAGATAAAACTCCAAAATCATCTGGATTGTATATTTTTCAGACAATCATAAGGATGATTAGTATCCCTAGTAAATTGCCGATTAATCAAGAAAAAAGGAGAATAATTTAGTGTCTGAAGTCGCTACTAAAAATATTACATTCTGGAATACTAATGGTTATAATTACCCAGGATTTGGTAAAACGGTAGAAGTCCCTGATGGTTTGGGTGGTACAATAGCTATTACTTATAATCAAATAGACTATAATGACGGTGATTGGAAAAGAGAGCCTGGAGGTAATAGTCCCATTACATCAAGCCGCTTCCTTTCTGGGGAAATAGAGGATAAATTTAGCTTAACAGGTAAAGTAAAAGCTATTACTGCTACTATGCCTCTAGTAAGAAACATAGGACGTGAAAATAACTATTCAGTTACCCTGGGTTTTAGTAACTACAAAGCTTCTATAACTGATTCAAAACTAACTGATGGCGCTACCTCTGGTAATACCTATATTGCCATATCAAGATTGTTCAACGGTACTAAGATGGGATATACAACCATCAAAGTAACCGCAAAAACTTTGGATGGTAGCCAACTTAACTTAGCTGATTGGAAATTATTCAACAGTGGAACTCTTTCCAAGAGTGATAATACTCGGATCTTTCTGGATGCGACAACTCAAACTATATCTGGTAAAAATTCTAATGGTAAACAAGAATTTTGTCCAACTCCACCTAATCCTGGTTCTTCTCTTGCTACAGGTACAGGTCTAGGTTTATTTCAGTTACCTAGTAACCAGCGTTATATCTTGATTACTCTCTCCTTCCAACAGAGAAAGATTCAAGGTCCAATGCCTAATGATTTGCATGATATTTATGTTGCTAGCAATACTAGCTCTACAAGTCCAATTAGTGAAACTCCTCAAACTAAACCTATGGATATAAATAATGGTTTACAACTGCATCTGCCACTGAATGAAATAGTAGAAAATGCGGCTAAAGAAAAAGAAGTAGTTGATACTTCAGGCAACAAACTTAATGGCAAAGTTTATGGTGCAACAATTGTGCCCGACTCGCAATTCGGCAACTGTGTACATTTTGATGGGGTTGATGATTATATCCAAATGCTACAAATGAATGTTGACTATTCAAAAGGCTTTACTGTAGGAGCTTGGGTATATTATGAGAGCTTCAAATATTGGTCGAGAATTATCGACTTTGGGAATGGTGCTGAAAGTGATAACATTCTGTTTGGGAATGAAACAACTACAAAGAATTTAATCTTAGATTTTTATACTGGTGCCATAGTTAAAGGAAATGAAATATTGGAAAATGGTAAGTGGCTTTATCTAGCAGTAACAGTTGATGAATCAAGAAAGGGCACTCTCTACAAAAATGGTGAACAAGTAGGAAATGGAACACTTAATCTCCCTAACAATATTAATCGTACCAAAAATTATATTGGCAAGAGTAACTGGTCAGCAGATCAATTGTTTCATGGCAAAATGTCAAATCTGCGACTGTATAACCGAGCGTTATCTCCAGAGGAAATTAACGAATGTATGAAAGTGGATGGAACTCCTCCACCAATGGATATAAACCGTGGTTTACAACTGCATCTACCACTCAATGAAATAGTCGAAAATGCTGCTAAAGAAAAAGAAGTAGTTGATATCTCAGCATCAAAGCTTAATGGTAAAGTTTATGGTCCAAAAGTTGTAGCTGAACCACGCTTTGGTAATTGTTTAAGCTTTGATGGGAATCATGATTATATTGTCATTAACCCAATGCCCAACTTTCCCTCAGAGGCAATGACAGTAGTATGTTGGGTTAGATCGAACAACCAACATAAAGAAGGTACAGTTGTCTCATATGCAAAATCTTCAACGAAGGGCTATAACGAGTTTCAAATATACAATATTAAAAATATAACGCCCACTGTTAATAACAAGTGGTATAGTACGGGAGTTGCTGTCAACGATGGTGAATGGCATTGTGTAGCAATTACTTGGCAAAGTAGCGACGGACAATTTAAGGTGTACAAAGACGGAAAAGAAGTACACTCTAAAGTCATTAGTCAAGGAGATCCAATTGCTACTGGAGGAGCATTGATACTAGGGCAAGAGCAAGATAAGCTGGGAGGAGGATTTGCAGTTAATCAAGCATTTCAGGGGCAAATGGCTCAGATGCGGATGTATAACAGAGTGTTATCTCCACAAGAAATTAACGAATGTATGAAAGTAGATGGAACTCCTCCACCGATGGATATAAATCGTGGTTTACAATTGCATCTACCACTGAATGAAATAGTAGAAAATGCCTCTAAAGAAAAAGAAGTTGTTGATATTTCCCCATCAAAACTCAATGGCAAAGTTAATGGCAATCCAATAGTTGTAGATGACTCACAGTTTGCTAATTGTATCAACTTTGATGGGGTGGATGATTATATTGAACTGCCAACAGCAACTATTCCTCAAACAGGTGAAATAACAATTAGTTTTTGGGCAAACAGTGGCAAGTCTCTACCCAAGAATAATTCTATAATGTTGGCATTAGATAAAAGTAAGAACAGGGTGGTTAATGTTCATTTACCTTGCTCAGATAGTCACATTTACTTTGATTGTGGAAATACTACCACTGCTAATAACAGTTATGACAGACTAGAAAAATTAGCTCAGGCGGTTGATTTTAAAGATCAATGGACTTACTGGACGTTTACGAAGAATGTTGCCACGGGTGAGATGAATATCTATCTCAATGGTACTCTATGGCAGAGTGGTACAGGTAAAAATAAACCAATAACTTCAATTACCCAGGTGAAGTTTGGCTGTGGTTATGGATTTTATGATGGTAAAGTAGCTAATCTACGGATTTATGACCGAGTGTTGTCTCCAGAAGAGATTAAAGAATTGATGCAAGTTGATGAAGCTGATGCAACTGATACCACATCAACTACTGGTAAGGGTGATACAGAAACATCATCAACTACTGGTGAGGGTGATGGAACTCAAACCACTGGTGATACAGAAACATCATCAACTACTGGTGAGGGTGATGGAACTCAAACCACTGGTGATACAGAAACATCATCAACTACTGGTGAGGGTGATGGAACTCAAACCACTGGTGATACAGAAACATCATCAACTACTGGTGAGGGTGATGGAACTCAAACCACTGGTGATACAGAAACATCATCAACTACTGGTGAGGGAGATACAGAAACATCATTAACGACTGATACAACAGACACAACTCAAAAACCTATGGAATATCAGATTTATCAGGTAAATGGTAATCCTACAATTAAAACCGGATATCTAGAGTCAGAATGGACTGCGGTTATTGCCGGATTTAATTGCGGAGCAAAGCAGAAACACAAAGCTTCAGCATTTACGATCATGCCAGTTGTAGATAATGGAGAATGGAAAATCAAGTGCGATATTAAAGATGCAGACGATCGCTATTGGGATGTAGCAGTTTTATTTATCAGGAATAATATGGTAAATAGGTTAAGCAGCTTCTCTTGTTAAATAGCTGTAATCTAAAACCGTATTTGATATCAAATCTGTTTCCTTTTGAGTGTTATAATAAACCGGGTTGATGGGAGACAGATGTGAGTATAGTAGTGCATTTCATATAAACCCGGTTTCTCTGTATAGTAGGGGTTTGGTGACAAAACCCCTACCAAATTTTGAGTTTTTATCAATACTGATGGTAAAATTTTATTCTCGAAATTTCAAGCATCTCTATTTTAGGAGGTACTGTTAATATCATGTCCGGATGAACAGTTATAAATAATTGGGGAGTCCTCAGGAGGACCGAGTCAGGAAAACCGAGTCAGGAGTCAGGAGTCAGGAGTCAGGAGGGAGAAGAGGAAGAGGAGAAAGTTTTTTTTTATAACTAATTAAGCGGACATGATATAACTGATAACTGAAATGACTAACCTTAAACTTAAAATAGAAAAATAATCCGCACAATTCCCACAGTAATAGTGTCATTATCCTCTTCATGTTCGGGATTAATAACTACCAAAATTCCAGGATTAATCGAAATATTATCATTAATTTGATAACGATAAAAATCTTCTAAATGCCAAGCAGTATCATTATCTTGTGGAGGATTATCATTATCAATTACTTTAGGCGAACTTCCTATTACTAAACCAAGCAAACTACCCTCCTTACCTAAGTCAGTAAAACCGAAAGTCACTAGACATCTGGTGAAAAAGATATAGATTTTTTGTGGCTAGTAGGGAACAGGGAACACTTAACTGGGAACAGGGAACAGGGTATATATTTTCACGAAAAAGATACGAAAAATGATTTCGGAGAGTGAATTTGACAACTCTAGCTTGTCTTAAATAAAGAGGAAGTTTATTTTCTGGAGAAGTCTACTGCTTAAATTGCAGCAGAGGGATATTTCAACCACACAACCTAAATATGAGATTGGTGCCAGTGTTGGCCAAAATGGGGGGAAGCGTATTGACAAGAAAAAGTTGTCAGCTATCTTGAAAATTACATAGCAAACCGCCAAGAGTTGTGCAAGTATCGATCCTACCTCACTTGTCCAGTTCAGTAATGATTTCGAGTATACTATTAGCAAGTACGTTGAAATTCAAGGATTTATTTGCTGGTTCACCAAGTGTTTATTTTCCTAAATCTATTTGCTGTTGATTAGGAGGAGTTGTAAACCCAGTTTTATCAAGAATATAGACAACTCCAACTGATAAAATTGCCCCCACTACTAATCCAACTGCTATTAACATTAAAATAAACCGTTCTAGCATTACTTTAGTTTCAGGATTATAAGATTCTATGACTTCCATTTTGTCATTTTCATTTTCTTCTGACTCAACTAAATGATTATCAAGAGGTTGAGAATTGGAATTAGGGATTCTATTCATTGGTACTTAATATTCAACTATAACGCTTACTATCTTATCGTAGTTTTGACTAATATCATCTCCAGTGGAAGAGTTCTAAATAATTAGAGAGGAGTCAGGTTTAAGAAGTACAGGAGTTATGGACTAATATCATCTCCAGTTAAATAGCTATAAATAATACTATGCATGAAAAAATAAAACAACTTTACAAATAGTTTAGCTAGGGAAAAGGTCTACAAAAAATAATGTGTAAATACGCCAAAGTGCAATGCTATATCTTTTTTGGTGTTGGAGAATTTAGCTATAATTTTCTGTGCTTAGGGGATAGGGAATAGGGATTAGTTCATTCATGGGTAGGAACAGGAACAAGTAGTGAAAGGGGTATTTATAATTCATAGTTTGATTCACCAACGCCTGTTTTTTTTAATTTGGCATAATTTATCAAAAAAACAGTAGAAACTAGAGACTAATTTCTACTGAGTTTAAATCAAGATAGTTTAGATTTATCTAAGTTCCTGACTTTAGCCTATTTTCTGCTAAATTCAGCAACCATCAGAAGGAGTACAACAATCACTATTATTATTAATACTTGTCAGTTGATAATCTAAGCCTTTAGTTTCTCTAGGATGCCGAGTTTTTCCATCTCTAGAGTTAAATTTTTCTGCCAAATCTAAAGGAATATTTGTATAAGGTTCAACAGGCAAAAAATCCTGATGATAAGGACCATTTTTATCTGTAAAAATCTGGAAAGTCTTATCACAGACAGCCATTCTTTTACCTCTATATAAAGTATGACCATCATCATCAACTACCTGTTTCCACGGACCTTGATAAATCACAGCTTGATTCCGTTCTAAACATTCTCCTTCTTTCCCCTTAAAAGCACGAACTGTCAGAGAGCGAAATTCTATTCCATCAATTACTTGCCAAGGTTTTTCCTCACGTTTAAGAATTTCAATGCCATAAAAACCAGCTTCTTCAAACATTTCTAGAAAAACATCTTCTCGAAATGCTCCAGCAATACAGCCACTCCATAATTCTGGGTCGTTCATAATTTTTGGAGTGGGGTCTTCATCGCAGACAATATCAGAAATAACTGCTCGACCTCCTCGTTTTAATACTCTATGAATTTCCTGAAATAATTTCTGTTTGTCTTGGGGGCGGACTAAATTCAACACACAATTAGAAATTACAACATCAACACTATTATCTGGAATCAAAGGTTGTTCTTTGCGAAGAGCATTACACTCATATTCAAAAGCAGCTAAAGCATCAACAGATGTAATTGGATTTGCAGTGAGCCAGTTTTCCACTAAGTCTAAATCTAAAGCTAAATCTTGGATTTTTCCCTTGACAAACTTAGTATTTTGATATCCAATTTTTGCAGCTATTTTATCTTGATATTTCCGAGCTAACCCCAACATATCATCATTAAAATCTACCCCTATTACTTGCCCCTCTGCACCAACTTTCTGAGCAATAATATAGCAATTTTTTCCAGCACCCGAACCTAAATCTACAACTGTTTCTCCGGGGGATATATAGCGGGTAGGGTCTCCACAACCATAATCTTTTTCAATAATTTCTAGAGGTAAAATATCGAGATAGTTTTCTTCATAGTCAGTTGGGCAACATAGGTCAGGTTGTACCTGTTGAGCACCTTCTTGATAACGTTCTAAAACTGCACTTTCAATATGATAATTGGCAGTTGATTGTTCATTGGTAGTTGTATAGGTCATCGATAAATCTTGTTCAAAGTTTTCCAAATTCATTATATTTACCAAATAATTAAGCTAAGGAAGCAAACATTAAGCAAAAATTTACAAACTTTTGTCTAGACCTTGTATCATTTGCTCAAGTTATACCAGTTTCAAAAAATATCCCTATATTAACTTTTTCGCTTTAGGTAAGGTTGGCATAGAGAGAGCTAGTATTGTTAGATTTAAAGAGCAAAGGTAAATTTTTTTCAGTTCCCATTTCCCAGTTCCCTATATTTCTACTGTAACTATCTTTTTTGAATTTTGTATTATTTTTATTTAAAACACTTTTAGATGAGTATTTGCTGAGAAAAATTCAAAAATTAGATAAGAGCCATGAAAAAAATTTGGTCTTGAGAGCTAGCCAATTTGATTACTAAATTTATTTATAGAGCTTTAATTTTTTCTTATTTCTTCAAGGTTGTAGAGAAAGGTTAATAGTTTCAAATAAATATAGCAATTCTCAAATGGATGAGATACAGATTTTAGATTTGAGGGAATTAAGGAAGAGAAAAAAATACTGTACCTGATTAATATCATCACCGCGATAACCTCGTTTAAGCTAACACCTAATAGACATTTTTAGAAAATAAACAAGCTCTTTATTTAACCATTACAATTAACAGCAATAGAGTTTTCATTAATTGATAATTGATAATGGATAATTACAAGAAGGTTAAAACCGTAACGGAATTGAATATAAGGAAATATCCTAGTGCAGGATGGCAGAAATAACTAACCAGTTACAAAATCCTAAAAGCTTTACCAATCAATACTTTTAACTTTTAACTTTTGACTTTTAACTTTTGACTTTTAACTTCTGCGTAGCGGTACTAGCACTTTTTTTCCTCTTGAAAGGGGAGGCTAATAAAGCTGAATTATTTAATTAATAATTATTAATTTTGGCTATTCTAGGGTAGCTATGATAAATTACTACACTTAGGAACTCTGTAATCCTTGCATAGCAATAGAAAT